>CAZQXW010000021.1:0-30545 GCA_964597365.1 uncultured Thermoplasmatales archaeon
CCAATAAACTCTCTAAATATATAATAAAATATTTTGTCTTTTGAATCTGGGTTTAATTCAACTTTGTTTTTTTCTATTAAGTTATTTAAAGCTTCTTCCAGATGTCTTTTTTTAAGATCTGTATCCATCTCAAAGACATCAACATCTGCTCTAACTCTGAACAAATGTATTAGTTTGTCTTTGATTCTTTCTTCGTTTTCAGATAATTCTGGCTCAGATACAATATAGAGATGTTGCTTTGTTTTTTCATCAAAAACAATTTTGCGTGAGCCTTGGCCTTTATACCCGTAACCTTTTCGCTCGTAGATTACATCGCCTTCTTGTATTTGATCGACCATTTCGACAACTTCAGTTTTATCTAAAAGCTCTTTTTCATCTTGATTTTTTACTATTTCAATTTCAGATTGGTCAAATTTTTTTGATTTAGAAGCAGGTTTTTTTTCTTCAGATTGTTTTTTTGTTTTTTCTTTTGGTTTTTTCTCTTTTTTTTGTTTGATTTTTTCTCGTTTCTGGCGTTCTTTTTCTTCTTTTTTCTTTTGCTTTGCTTTTTCCTTTGCTTCTTTTTGTTTCTTTTTTTCGGCCTTCTGCTTTTCGATTTCCTTCAAATGTGCTTCTTTCTGTTTTTTCTTCTCTTCTTCTACTTCTTGCTTATATTTTTCTTCTTGTCTCTGCTTCTTTTCTTTTTCTTTCTCTTGATCTGCTTTTATCTTTTCTGCTTCTTTTAATTTTTTTTCTTTTGCAAGTTTTTTTTCTTTGAGTCTTTTTTGCTTTTCTTCTTTTTTCTTTTGCTTTACTTCCTTTTTTGCTTTAATCCTTGCTTCTTTTTGTTTCTTCTTTTCGGCTTTTTTCTTCTCAATTTCTTTTAAACGTGCTTCTTTCTTCTTTTGTTTTTCTTTTTCGAGTTGGATTCTTTCCTCTTCTTTTTGCCGTTCTTTTTCTTCTTTGTCTTTTTTTTCTTTTTCTTTAGACTCTATTAATTCATCAATTCTACTTCTTTTATCATCATGTTGAGAATTAGATTTCTTGTCTTTTTTATTAGCTTTTTTGCCCTTGTCTTTTTTAGGCTTAGTTTTGACTTTGAGTTTTTTTGCCAACAATTACTCCTCCCACACATCGACATAAGATCTATTGATTTATCTGATAAATCCAAGTACCAATTTATATTCAGCTAGCTTGCTTCTCTCCCCGTCAGCAGACTATTTGTAACTATATAATATTTATTAGCAAATTAGCTATTTATCTATAAAGCTTTCGAATTTAACAGAAAAAATATTTAAAAAAAAGAAAAGAGTGTTTTTTATTTTGAAGATTTTGTTTTTGGTTTAAAACCATCTCTGAATTTTCCGTCTACTCCTTGAACTAAAACTGATGCATCTTTTTGTTTTGCAATTTTTCTTGCTTGTTTTATTGCGTTTTCTTGTGTTCGGTGATGGCTGAAGATTTTTCCATGTGAGCGTACTGCCCAGTCGCCTTTTACTTGCCCGGGTTGTGGTTTGTTTACAACATAGATCACATTAGATGGTTTTTTGTATGTTATTTCTCCTTTGACCTCTTTTGGTTTTTCAGCTTTTTCAACTTTTTTAACAACAGTTTTTTTACCTTTTTTCTTCAGATATGGCATTTTAGTTCGAGGATTAATTCCTACTTCGTACCCCTCAGGCATTGGACATGGTTTTCCACTCTTTGGTTTATGTGAGCTGAAGAAATAGATATCGATTTTTCTACCTACATTCTTAAGTTCGATTTTTCTTGTATAAAGTGTGTAGTCACCATATTTGAAAGGTTTTACTTTTCCAATCTTTTGAAGATATGGCATTTTTGTCCTTGAATTTACACCTACTTCATATCCCTCGGGCATAGCACAAGGTGTACCACTCTTTGGTTTGTGCTTGCTGAAGAAATAGATATCCATTATTCTATCTACGTGTATTAGATGGACTTTTCTTGTGTAAAGAGTGTACGGACCATATGTGAAAACTTTTACTTTTTCAAAGTACTCTTTTACATATGAGCTCATTAGGTAGATAATTATTGCAACATAAATTGCGAAGAATATCAGGTTTTCAAATATTCTGTTTCCTATGAGCATTGCCCATATAGTCCAGAAAGTACCCCATATACAGAATATTATTGCAAACTTTCTAGCCCATTCTTCTCTGAAGATAAAGCCCAGTACTATTTTGTATAATGCAAAAACTATTATCACATACATAAATAGTGTGACCAAAAGATATGGAGCATTTTGTAATGATTCCATTACATATCCATGAAATGGATATAATCCTGCAAACAAGTAATCTATAAAGAAATAATAGACTTCAAATATCAAAAATAATACCAAGAATATTGATATTCCTGGTGGCATCTCTTTTTGCTTAAACATATATACGCCTCCTGAAGAATAATAATCCTACCATAGCAGTAAGAGTAGTTGCAAGACCTGTTACAATATACCAGAACAAGTCGCCTTCGCCACCGCCTGCTGGTTTTTCTGATATTTCCACAGCGGTTGTATCTGTGTCTGATGCCCCTTTAAAGTCGGTCACAGTCAAAATAACTGTGTACGTTCCAGGTTCATCATATGTGTGAGTTGGTGCAGGGCCTGTTCCTGTTTTTCCATCTCCAAAGTCCCATTCGTATGCTAATTCATCACTTTCGGAGTCAGAGCTATCTGTTGCATCAAATTCTACGGGCTCGTCTACTGTTCCGCTATAAGGACCACCTGCTTCAGATGTAGGGTCTTCATTGCGATCTACATATTCTCCTCCGTCTCCGCCATCACCATCATCTGAGTCATCTGGTGATTCGCCTCCAGAATCTGGTTTTAGGTTTTTGAAAAGATATGTAAGACCAATTCCGCCAATAACAAGTGAGAGTATTGGATGATCTTTTATTGGTTGTATACGTGATCGTGAGATTGTTACAGAATCTGTGTTAGTGTTTCCTTCATTATCATAAGCAATGACTTTTACAGTGTATTCTTCTTTGTCATCAAGTGGTTTGAAAAGCCATAACCAACTATATGGTGCACGTGTATCAGTTCTTTTAAGCTCATCATCTATATAAAATTCTACTTTCTCAATTCCTTTTTCACTTTCAGCCTCTGCTTTTATTGTGATAGGACCTATTATTTCTGTTTTGTTTTCTAAAGGCCCGATTTTTATGTTATATTTGTATTGATAATTTTCTTCAGGTTTAGTTATTTCAACATCAGGTACAAATACCGGACCCTGTGAATATATAGCTGTAATTGTTTTATCCTCATCCATTATAATTGTTATAGGATTTTGCGTTCCACTAGCATCTCCTTCCCAGTGACTAAAATCCCAGCCGTTATCTGGCTGCTCTGCTCTCAATTCTACTTCAAAGCCTTCGAGGAATATTTCTCCCTCTGGATTGATTGCAACTGCGCCTCCTTCCCCTTCAGCAGTTACAGTTAATGTAAAAACAACATATGGATGAATTTGCTCGTCGTCTGGATCGTAGTATTTATCTAGTTCTCCATCGCCATCACTGTCATATACCCATTCATCTGTTCCATCATAATCTACATCGATTATTTCGATATCTGTGAGAACATCGTCGTCTGGATCCCAGTATTTATCGACTTCAGGGTCTGTATCATTTATGTCTACAAAATGATCAGTTTTTCCATCGCCGTCTCCATCCATTGATTTTTCTGCTTCTGAAGAGTCATCCGGATCATCATATTCTTCATATCCATCTGAAGAGTCATCGTTTTCATCAATTGCATATTCTTGGTTTGTATCATTATCTACATCTCTAGATACTTGTGAAGGTCCATCTGAAACTATTACTGTTGCCTGTGCTTCTCCCCAGCGGGTTTCATGATAACAGGTTTCCATTGCAGTGACATTTACATTGTTTATGTGTTCTCCTTCAGAAATAACCATTGAGTCAAATTCGATAGAATATGATTGACCATTGAACAATTCAACTCCGTCTAAATCCCATGTTATGGTTTTTCCATCAGAAGAAACACCATCTTCTTGCAATGTTGGATTTCCCTCATAAGACAAACCATCTGGAAGTGTATCATTTACTACTATGTTCATTATTTTGTAGCCTATTCCATCAGGCCCATCTGTATCATGATAAGTTACAGTTATCTTAAAACGAAGTGTTTGACCAAGAGTTGCCTGTATAGTATCTAACCATTCACCATCGCATTCTATTGTCTTTTCAACTTCAACTCTTTCAGAGATATCTTCAGTTGAAGTAATACCTGTGCATATCTCAGATGCAGTTGATTTTGTTATAACTGGTGAAATAATTAGAGATATTGCTAGCAAAATTGCTATAATATTTGTTTTCATTTCTGTCAAACTCCTTTTTTATTTAATTTTTTTTATAAATAAATTAGTATTCTTAATATATAAAGTTTGTTGTATAAAAGTGTCCAATATCTTAAAAATCAGCAAAAATCCATTTAAAAATAAGATTTGGGAAACTAATATTGTTTAAGTAATTTAACTCAATTATCGAAAATAATTTCCAATTAGCACTCTTAAAATAGAAGTAAAAAACAAAAAAATAAAATTAAATACTTGTAATATATTTCATGTTATGATGGACTTGGAGGGGATGATTGAGAGAATACCATCTACAGAAAAAATTCTTGGTATAATATGGATTGTAAGTTGGATATGTGCAATATGGATATATCCCATTCAATTCTTCTTAACAGGTCTTTTCTGTTTGTTTTTGATCTTTATTTTAATGGGAAAGTTTGACAACCATGACGAAAAACACCCACATAAAATTCCAGCAGTCTTTACTATGGATAAAAACACTAAAACATTAAAGGTGCAAAAAATCTATGAAGATGGGATCAAGTGGGATGACCACGAAATATGCTCAGGCATGGCAGCACTTCCAAGCGGACCCATAAAAGAAGGAGACGTTGTAAAAAACTGTAAAGGCAACGTTGCACTAAGACATGTTCCAACAAATACGCTTTTAGGCGGATTTGATTTTGAGGAATAAAAAGCACTTTTTTACTTATTTTGATAACATCTGTAACTAAAGTTTTATATAATAAGAGAAATAAAATTATTAGTGTAGGGGAATAAACTTGTCAGATGTTGAAATAATATATATCAAAAGAGAAAAAGAACAATATCTCAAACCAGATGTGTCAGTATACACACCACATGATTGCAAAATTACAAATAACTCACCTAAAAGACCTATCAAAAAAGAACCAAAAACAAAAAAACCTTTTTTCAACCCTAGAAAAACATTCTATTTACTAATCTGTTTTGCAATTATTGGAGTTGTTGTTTCCTCTTCATTTAATGCAGGTTTTATTCCTGTTAAAAGTTTTTTAGAAATAAAAGAGCCGATAGGAAACGCTCAAGAAATAAACGTAGAAGAAAGCATTGAAAGATATTCTCTTCCGATAAAAGAAATACCAACTTTTGAAAACGTAAAATACAAAATATACGGCACAAATCAAGGAAAATCAGTCATAGAAGCAGATTACAAAGATGAACTTAAAAGCGAAGGCTACGAATTAAAATACAGCGGGACACAAAACATCAAAGGCTTTGATATAACGTATTATGGTTTTATCAAAGGCTTAACTGCAGTTGTAATACTTACTACTTCAGATGACATATATTTAGATGAATATGAAACACTAGTATTATACAGCACAGGCAGCGTTTTTGACTACGCTGAAATATTAAGAGACAATGCCGGTCTTTTAAAGATATAAACGTTTTATTTGAAAAAATCGTTGTACAAGCATTAGATTTATAAATGATTTGTTTCTTATAATATTGGGGGAGTCTGGATTAGAATTTTATGGGCGCATCCCATCCCATTCCTTCTTCTTTCCAGACTTCCTGTAATTTATTGTTTTAAAAAAATAAGAATAAAATTTTTAAAAAAAATCTAAAAGTTTATTCACCAGTTTCTATAGGATAGTCTGCCGCTATCCATGCATTGTATCCATCTTTAAGATTATAGATATTACCATAAACATGACCGACAAGACTATTACAAAAAGCAACTGTTTTTGAGCTATCATGTTGAGTATACACAAGGATATCACTTGTTTCATTTAAATCCTGATAGTAAACCTCTGGATTGAGATCTGTATCAAGTATTGCACCAGGAATACGCCCATTTTTAAACAAAGTCTCCAGACAAGGAGGACATGCTTTATACAAAACACGAGCATCAATAATTATTAAATTATAATCCTCTGAGCTGTCATTAAATTTAGAAAAAGCAGAATATGCATCTTCTGCTGTAACATTTTCATATTCAGTTGCAAGAACTGGAACATTAGATCCAAAAGTAGAACCTTGCATAAAAAAAGCAACATAGATGCCCATTAAAACAAGAATCGAAACAAAAACAACTGTAATCATGATACGAAGCATTCTACCATTTTTTCCACGTTCTTGCTCAGACATACTATAACTTGATAAAACTTTTAGTATTTTTAATTTACTCAAAAATAAAAGAGCTTAGTGTATATACAATCCGCCATTGACATTGATGGTTTCACCGGTTATATAACTGGACATATCTGATGATAAAAACAAGCAAGCATTGGCAATATCTTCAGGACCACCTAGTCTTTTAAGTGGAACCTCACTAGCCCTTTTCTGACGCATATCCTCTGTATAATGGCCAATTATATCTGTATCAACAGTTCCCGGTGCAACCGCATTTACAAGTATGTTTTTGTCAGCAAGCTCAAGGGCGAGGCTTCTCATAAGACCAAGCATCCCTGCCTTTGTAGTTGCATAATCTGAGCCATGAGACGATCCTTTAAAAGCAAGTTGTGAGCTGATAAAAATTATTCTTCCACCACTTTTCATAAAAGGGAGAACCTTTTGTGTAAGATAAAAACAACTTGAAAGATTTGTTTTTATGAGTTTTTCCCAAATGTTTTCAGGAATTTTTTCAAAACTATTTCTAAAATAAATACCTGCGTTATGTACTAAAATATCAATTTGGCCTTGTTTTTCGACAAGAATGTTTACTATTTTTTCAACATCAGAAGGCTTTGAAATATCTCCTTTTAAAAGTAAACCCTCTCCACCGTTGTTTTTCACAGTTTCAAGTGTTTCTTCTGCTTTTTCATCATTTGAAACATAGTTTATTCCAACAAAAGCATTGTTTTCTGAAAACTTAAGAGCAATGCCTTTGCCTATTCCTCTTGATGCACCTGTTATAAGAGCAGTTTTTCCTTTTAACATATATCTCTAACATGTTTTTTTTAATGTAAAAGAATTTTGGAAAAAAAACACGTTTTGATAAATAATAGTTAGAAAACAAAATGCAACAAATTTTAAAAGAAATTAGAAAAAAAGCCAAAATGTTACATATATGTAAACTTTTTATACAAGAAATTCTTTATAAATACATGGCAAAAAATAGCGTTAAACAAATAAAAGAAGACGAGAAGAAGATACTCGAAGAACTTCAGAGAAACGCTAACAAAAGTATAAATGAGATAGCAAAAACATGTGGATTCTCAAGACAAAAAGTATGGAGAATTATAAAATCCCTTGAAAAAAACAATACAATATGGGGTTATACTGCAGTAATTGACGAAGAAAAACAAGACAAGGAAGGTTTTATTGTTTTAATTAAAAGAACAAACGAACCCCTATCAAAAACAGTTGTAGATAAAATAGTAAATAGAGAACTTGTAAAAAAATCAAAAAATTTAGGAATAGAAGTTGTTAGCAGCATATATGCAAATGGAGCTTTTGATTGGGTTATTTGTTTTACTGCAAATGATATTAAAGAAGCGAAAGGTTTTGTTGAAGAAATAAACACTACATTTAAGGGACATATTTCAGAATTATATCTACTTGAGAAAATGTTTTCAGCTGAAAAGTGTGGTATTTCAAATCCAGATATTAAAAGTCTTAGAGATTTTTTTAATCTCTAAAAAATTAATTTATTCTTCTTTTTTATCTTCTGCTGGTTTTTCAGAAGGCGAATCTACTTTTACGGGTTCTTGTTTTTTAGAACCACTCTTGAACTCTGTATAACCACATTTTCCACAAGAAAACCTGTTTTTATGCTCTGCAATGAAAACACCAGGCCCACATTTTGGACAGTGCCTTCGTGTACGGTTTATTTTGTCACCTTCGACCTTAAAAAATTCTCTTTTTTTCATTTTTATTCCTTCTTTTCTTCATTTTCTTCAGGTTTTGCATCTTCCTTAGGTTTTTCTTCGGTTTTTGTTTCTGCTGGTTTTTCGGGTTGTTTTTCTTCTTCAGGTTTTGCTTCTGTTTTCGGCTCTTCAGCAGGTTTATCTTCTTCAGGCTTTTCATCAGATGGTTTTTCTTCAGTAGTATCTGGCTCTTTGGGTTCTTCTTTTTGTTTCTCAGGCGCTTGTTTAGGTTCTTTGGTTTCTTCTTTTACCGTCTCTTCAGCTGGTTCTTCAGCAGGTTTTTCCGGCTCTGCTTCAGATACAGGCTCAGCAGCAGGCTCTTCTGTTTTTACTTCAGCCTCTGTGGTTTCAACGGGAGCCTCAGGCTTTGTTTCTGCAACAGTCTCTTCTGCAGGTACTTCTGCTTTGGCTTCAGGTTTTTCTTCTGTTTTTTTGTCTTCCTTCTTTTCTTTTGCACCTATCTTGTTGCGTTTGAGAAAATGTTGCCTTTCAACGTCTTTACTCTGCTTAACTGATGAATAAACCTTAGCATAACCTGTTGTTTCTTGTGAACCAAAACCAGGATTTAATGCATTTACTATGATATTTTCTTTTTTCGCATTAAGTTTATCTGCAAGTTCACTTCTAATAAGTTCTCTGTTTGGTGTTTTTTCTCCAGAGTGTTTTACTGTAAAGTAAACTTCTGTTCGGTTTAGTAAAGGATTATTTCTTTTGGAATCAATTTCAATTTCCATGTTACTCACATCTTATCAAGTACTTGTTTTACTTTATCCTTATTTTCTTTAGTTGGTTTAACAACTAAGACCCCCTTATCTGGCAATCCATATATTATAGTTACGTCTACTGGAGCCATATAAATAGCTGCAAGAGAAGCAAGGTCTTCTTCGCCTTCAACCTCTATTCTTAAAGATTGATTGTTATTTTCATATGCAAGTTTTATAACATTCCAGAGCTCATCAGTAATTGTTTTTGCAGGGTTTTTGACTTTTATTGTCTTTTTGCCATATGATTTTAAGACTTTGATTGTATCTTCGGAGCAATCTCCACGTCTTGTATGATAGTCAACGATACAAAAGAAAGGTTCAATATCATTCTTTAAAAGAGTATATGTTACTTGGTCACCGATGCTTACAACTTTTTTTTCTTCTTTTAAAAGTTTTAAAAGTTGTTCTTCATCTACAAGAGTGCCAATTGGCTCTTTTAGAAGATCCCGCATATTTTCTGGTAAAACATACATATTCTCAAAAAAATTACATTACTTTTAAGGCATATTTGCCGGGTTTTTTGATATTCATTTTTTGAGCTACTTGAGAAATTTTAGGATCGCGAATTATTACGTATCCTCTCCATCTCTTAGAAGTTGGAATAGAACAATTTGGACAGACATCCTTATCTGTTAAAACATGACAGGTTTTGCAAGCTCGCATATTCTTCATTTTTTACCCTTCTTCTTTTTAGATTTTTTCTTATCTTCTGCTTTCTTTTTCTCTTCTTCGCTTGGTGCATATATCCAAGTATGCGCCCCAAGAGAAGGCTGTCTCATTGTAAGACCAATTTTGCTTTCACGTGATGAAATCTCATTTAAACTAACGGCCACTACTCTAGTTCTTACAGGATCACCTGTTTTTAGAACCATTTTCTTTTCTTTTCCAGTTACAACTTCGTTGTCCGCATCAACTTCAACATAATCATTCATTATTTGACTCATGTGTACAAGTGCATCAAGTGGACCTATATGACAGAATGCACCAAACTCTACTATTTCACAGACCATTGCATCAAGTACCTCTTGAAGCTCCGGTTTGAAAGTAAGTGCATCAAATGCTACTTTCTGATACATCGCGCCATCGCCATGTATAACTACGCCGTTTCCTACAGGCTCTATGTTTTCTGCAACAACGATTACACCTCGATTTTTACGCATTGTTCCTTCAAAAGTCTCTTGAACGATGTTTGTTACAACATCTTGTAAATCTTCGCTGAATTTGTTTGGCGGAATTCTTACAGTATCTTCAATTTTAACCATGTAATACATATACATCACTACTCTAAACTAACCAATTATTCGACTTGGAATATATTTATTCCTTATATCCTTTTTGAATGATAAATATTTGTATTTTAACCATACAATGCATTTACTATAGCAATTATAAGCGGCAAGAACACAAGCGATACAATGCTCATCAGTTTTATAAGTATGTTAAGAGACGGTCCAGAAGTATCTTTGCATGGGTCGCCTACAGTATCACCTATCACGGTTGCCTTATGAGCATCAGATCCTTTTCCACCAAGATTTCCCGATTCAACATATTTTTTTGCATTATCCCATGCACCACCGGAGTTTGCAAGAAATACTGCAAGCAAAAATCCTGTTGCAATAGAACCTACTAACAACCCTCCAAGACCTTCGGGTCTTAAAATTATTCCTACAATTATAGGAGAAATAACTGCTAGAACACTTGGTATAACCATTTCTTTTAAAGCTTGTTTTGTACTAATTGCTACGCATCCTTTGTAATCCGGTTTGTTTTTATCGCTTTTTAAAAGACCGAGTTCCTTGAATTGTCTTCTAACCTCTTCCACCATTTGAAATGCTGCTCGCCCTACTGCACCCATAGTAAGTGCGGTAAAGACAAATGGAAGCATGGCACCAATGAATATTCCAACAACAACATTTGGATTTGCAAGATCAAGTGTTAGATTATACCCAAATACGTTTTGTGCTGTTGTTATATATGTAAAAATTAAAGCAAGAGCTGTAATTGCAGCAGAACCTATTGCAAAACCTTTACCCATAGCCGCAGTAGTATTTCCTACCGCATCAAGTTGTTCGGTATGCTCTCGTACCTCTTTTCCCATTCCTGCCATCTCAGATATTCCCTGTGCATTATCTGCAACAGGACCATAACAGTCTGTTGCAAGCGATACACCAAGAATCGAAAGCATTCCCACAGCAGATATTGCCACACCATAAAAATCTGCAAAATAGTATGCTGCAAGCATTGCTCCTGAAACTGCTAGTACAGGTATTATTGTACTTACCATACCAACCTGCAAACCCTGTATAATTACTGTTGCAGATCCAGTCCTTGAAGATTCTGCGATACTTTGCGCAGGTTTTCTCTTCTCAGAAGTATAATACTCCGTACTATATCCAATTACTAAACCTGCTGCAAGTCCTGCAAGTATTGCATAAAACGGATTCATATCTTCAAGCATATACCAAGTCATAACACCAGCAAGTACCGCTGTTAAAATTGTTGCAACGTACAATGAATTTCTAAGTGCTCCATAAATATTTTTACCTTTTCCAAAGGTAACAATCAATACTCCAATAATTGATGCAAGTATGCCAACGGATGCAATAACAAGTGGGAGCCATAAAGCAGCTGTACCATAGGTAGTCATTGCAACTCCACCAGAGATAGCAGCAAGTGCCATTGTGGCAATGAGTGAATCCACATATGACTCAAAAAGATCAGCACCCATTCCTGCAACATCGCCAACATTGTCTCCTACCTGATCTGCTATTACAGCAGGATTTCTTGGATCATCCTCAGGAATCCCTGCTTCAACTTTACCTACTAAATCTGCTCCAACATCTGCGGCTTTTGTATAGATTCCACCACCAACACGAGCAAAAAGTGCTATTGATGATGCTCCAAAACCAAATCCAAACAACATATTTGTTGCAGTTTCAGGAGTAATTGAAAATAGTTCTGTAAATGCATAAAATAAACCAAAAACCCCAAGAACGCCAAGACCTACAACACACATTCCCATAACAGCTCCACTTGAGAACGCTATTGAAAGCCCCTTTGAAAGACTATGTTTTGTTCCTTCAGCAGTTTTTGTATTTGCCATTGTTGCCATTCTCATACCAATGTTTCCAGAAAGTGCTGAAAAAATCGCGCCAATTACAAATGCAAGCGAAAGCCCTGGTTCAATATTACTTCCATTAATAAAAGAAGCAATAAATAGCAAAGACGCAACAATTACAACAAATATGATCAAAACTTTGTATTCAGCGTTTAAAAATGCCATTGCTCCTTCCCTTATAGCAGAGCCTAATTCTTTCATTTTTTTATTTCCAGAGCTTTGCTTTTTAACATTAAAATATAAAAATGCTGCAAAAAACAAAGCGATTATGCCTCCAATTGGTGCTAATATTGATAGATCCATAATAACCTCTCACCCTGACTCACTGGAATCTATAATCATTATATAATAATTATGATTTAAGAAAAACATATATTGCGATAGTAAACGGTAATTATAGGCCCGATTTATAAATAGAATTATATATTAAGTGCTGTTTTTCTGTTATAGGCTTTGAATATTAGGAAAAAATGTTAAAACATTTAGGAAAAATAATCGAAAAAAAACCATGGCTGGTTATTGCAATTGTTTTGATTGTTACACTCGGTTTTTCTATTTTGATACCGTCAATTGAAATAAAAACAGATTTCAACGATTTTATGCCTGATGATGAGATTGTACAAGCTCAGAGCAGGATAATAGAATACTTCGGTGAAAATCAACAGATAATGTTTCTTTACGCAGAAAAAAAATACACAGATGACATATTAACGGTCGATTCTCTAAGAGAGCAATTCTACATTCAAGAAAAACTTTTGGAAATACCGCAAGTAGAACAAGTCTTAGGTTTGCCTTTTATAATAGATCAAATTTGCCAGTTAGAATACGGCAGAGGGTTTAAAAATTGTTCAGATGCAGAAATAAAAACTGCACTGGATGACCTCTTAGAAAAAGAAGCAACTCTTAGCCTTAAAATTTTTGATGAAGATGATCCAAACGAGGAAATAGACTGTGTTAAATACCCGCGTATAAGCGATGGATTCTCTGCAGATGAAGCAGATATAAAAAATTGCTATATAGACTATAAAGAAGAAAACATCGAATTTTCAATAGAGGTATACTCCTTAGAACGGTTAGAAGATAAGATCAGATCACCACTTTCTATTACAAACGTATTTGAATGGTATCTGGAGTTTGAAAATCAAGTACAACCTGATGAAAGACTTAACCTTTCTTATAGGCTATCAGCACATATAGAGCCAACGCATCCAATATGGGAAATAGGTAAGGGGGCTCTCAATAACATAAAATTGATGTTAGAGAGACTTTACAATGAAGAACTTATCTACTCTTATAAACTAGAGACTTTTCTCTGGATAAAACCATTTGACGAAACGATGTATTTTCCCTTAAAATTAGATAACGCAAACACAGACATCTTATTTGAAGAAAACACTATAAAGATAATTATACCACATAGCGAGCTTAAAAGATACGGAATTGCAACAAGTTTCGGTGAGATACATTTACCTGCAAAACTTACAAATTTTAAAGCAGGGGTAAGATATTATCAGACGAACTTTTTAAAACTCCCATGGTTAAGATTAACAGTTGATACAGATTCATTCATTGAAAGAATTGAGAAAATTAGACAAAAACCAATTCTAAATAATTTAGCAGAGATTGCTCTAAAATATTCAGCAAATCTAACCTGGAAAGAATTTGACATGCTTTTCAACATGCTAACATTTCAAGGTGAAAGCCAACTCCCAGAATATTTTGCTTTAAAAGATGTTGAGAAAAGATGGGTGACAGGTGATAAAGCACCAAATGAAAAAACTTCAGACAATGTTTTTTTCATAAGACCCTATTTTATCGATGATCTCGAAATTGCAGCCGAAGCATTTCTACCTAGAATATATTCCATGGGCATAAAACCAGATACATGCCTCATGATTGTAAGTTCTAATGTAACACCCGAGTATGAAACAAACCTTGGCATTAACAACAACATAATTGAACAGATAAGTTTTTTTGACTCAGATTATGATTTTGTAACATTTAAATCAACAGGTCAGGGAGTAATTTCTACACAAATAAATGAAGTAACACAGGAAGCAAATATGATTATAGTGCCAATGATATTCTTTGTTATAATAAGCATTCTATTCGTCTCTTTTAGACGTGTTTCTTATGTAGTAATACCACTTTTTTCTCTTGTTGTATCTACAATATGGCTTTTTGGTACAATGGTCTTATTAGATATAGCATTTACAACAATTGCTGTGGCGTTAGTACCACTTATCATGGGCCTTGGAGTGGATTATTCTGTTCATCTATCACATGATTATAGGCTCGAACTTTCTAAAGGAAAAACACCTGCTGAAGCAATAAAGAAATCAATACTTGAAATTGGTAATGCCATGTTTCTTGCTATGCTTACAACAGTCATTGCTTTCCTTTCTTTTCTAAGTGCAAGTCTGCCGCCAATTCGTGATTTTGGTTTATTACTTGCTTTAGGTATAATTTACACCTTTATCACAGCAATTACTCTTCAGGCAGCAATAAGATACCTTATTGATAGGAAGGAAAAAGACTTTAAGAAAATCAAAAAACATTCGTTTAAATTAAATATCTTAATGGGAAAATTATCAAATAGTGTTTTGTCCCATAAGAAAAAAATAATCGCATCTATCATAATAATAACAATCGTAGCAGGATTTGGAGCATCGCAAATTAAAACAGGTTTTGATTTTGATTCTTTCATACCTGAGTCAAATCCTGCAAGACAACTCCTAGAAAAAATAGAAGAAGAATATCCCTTTTCAAGTCAAGATCAGGAATATATATTGATAGAAGGAAGAGTATCTTCAAGAGTTACGCTTAAAGGCATAAAACAAACACATAACAAGATTAAAGACGATGAGTTTGCAGCAAAAAACGCAGATGGTTCGCTAAAAACAACAAGCATTTATTCCATAATAGAGCAAGCTGTAAATAACAATGATAGCCTAGTAGAAAAGTTTAATTTAGACTCAGATACGAAAATTCCAAAAACAAGTGATGATGTAAAAAATCTATTTGATTACCTATACAACAGTCTAGAATACGGAAGTCTAACAAAAAGCGTTATACACAAAGATAGAAATGGAGAATACGATGCCTCTCTGATAAGAGTTTATGTAAACATAATAACCGAAGGAAGAGAAGCAGAAGAAGTATCAAAAGACCTTGAACTTCTTTATTCTGATTTAGAAAATGACCTTGTTGATTATGGTACAGCAGATGGGATGGTTACCGGGGGTCTTATAATAACATATTCAATGACCAAGTCTTTGACAAGAAGCCAACTTATTTCAACAGGTCTATCTGTTATACTTGCAGCAATTGTATTAATAATTGCTTATCGCAGACCCATCCTGGGTTTGATAACAATAATACCTGTACTGGTTTCCATGGTATGGATACTTGGAACAATGTATTTCATAGGATACGATTTGAACATTTTAACAATAACTGTGACAAGTCTTACTATAGGAATTGGAATTGATTATGCAATACATGCAACAGAACGATTTAAAATAGTAGCAGGTAAAACAGGAGATATAGACGCTGCAGTATGCGAAACCATTTCAAAAACAGGAGGAGCTTTATTAATTGCAGCACTTACTACAGCACTTGGTTTTATCGTACTTGTATTTGCACCAATACCTCCACAGGTACAATTTGGAGTTATTACTGCAATAACAATTACATACTCATTTATAACATCAGTTCTTCTACTGCCATTAGTTCTTGCTAAATGGGCAAAATGGAGAAAAAAAACAAAAGGTTTTATTATAACGCCAGAACCGCCTGAAAAAGATTATTTTGAAGAAATAGACTCTTGCAAATCAGAAGAATAAATAGGGTTGGTTTTCTATTAAAATATATACCTTTTATACCAAATGTTTATGTATAACTCCTTATTACGGGTTAATCATTTGATAATCTCAAAATAGAGGTGTGTAATTTGTCTGAAACAGTGTTAAGTGAAGTAGAGTCAAGTAAAGAAAAAAAAGTGAAAAATTGGAAATCAATTGATGGTAACACCGCTGCAGCACATGTTGCCTACGCTTTTAGCGATGTAGCAGCAATTTATCCTATTACACCATCATCGCCGATGGGCGAAATGGCAGATAAATGGTCTGCAGATGGACGTAAAAATATTTTTGGGCAAACTGTAAACGTAACAGAAATGCAATCCGAAGCAGGGGCCGCAGGTGCAATACATGGTTCACTTGCTGCAGGAGCACTAACAACAACTTTTACAGCAAGCCAAGGCCTATTACTTATGCTTCCAAATATGTTTAAAATAGCAGGAGAACTAATGCCTGCAGTATTTCATATAGCAGCTCGCTCACTTGCATGCGAGGTACTATCGATTTTTGGAGATCATTCAGATGTAATGGCTGCAAGACCAACAGGTTATGCAGAAATTGCTTCATCTTCAATTCAGGAAGTAATGGATATGGCTTTAGTTGCACACCTTTCAACATTAAGAGCCTCCGTCCCATTTTTACACTTCTTTGAAGGTTTTAGAAGCTCACATGAAATACAAAAAATCGAAATGATTGAATATGATGATATGGCAAAACTTGCAGATTGGGATGCAATCAAAAAACATAGAAAAAGAGCTTTAAACCCAGAGCATCCGCATATTAGAATGGGTGCAATGGGGCCTGATACATACTTCCAAGTCAGAGAAAGAGGAAACGAGTTTTATGATAAAATCCCAGATATAGTCCAAGAAGAAATGAACAAAGTTGCAAAACTTACCGGAAGACGATACCACTTATTTGATTATACCGGCCACCCTGAAGCAGACCGAGTAATAGTTATGATGGGTGCTGGTTCAAGTACAACCGAAGAAGCAGTAGAACATCTAAACTCAAAAGGAGAAAAAGTAGGAGTCGTGAAAGTAAGATTATACAGGCCATTCTCGGCAGAAAAATTCTATAATGCAATTCCAAAGACTGCTAAAAAAATAGCTGTTCTTGACAGAACCAAAGAACCAGGTTCATTTGGTGAGCCGTTATATCTAGATGTTTGTTCAGTATTCCAGCAGAATAAAGATACAAGGACAATAGTTGGTGGAAGATATGGTCTATCATCAAAACAATTTACTCCAACTATGGCAAAAACTGTTTTTGAGAACTTGAAACAAGAAAAACCAAAAAACAATTTTACAGTAGGAATTGAAGACGATATTACAAATACATCACTTCCACCTTCAGAAAAAATTGATACCGCACCAAAATCCACAGTAAGAAGTAAATTCTGGGGAATCGGAGGAGATGGAACAGTTGGTGCAAATAAAAACGCTATCAAGATAATAGGAGATAACACAGACAAATACGCACAGGGTTATTTTGAGTATGATGCTAAAAAATCAGGTGGTGTAACACGCTCACATCTGAGATTTGGTGACGAGCCAATAAAATCAAGATATCTTATAAACACTGCAGAATACATAGCATGTCACAACGCTTCATATGTTGATAAATACAACTTACTTGAAGGCATAAAAGAAGGAGGGACATTTGTTCTTAATTCACCATGGACACTAGAAGAAATGGAAGAAAAATTCCCAGCAAGCCTCAAGAGACAAATAGCAGAAAACAACCTTAACTTTTACAATATTGATGCAATAGATATCGCAACATCAATAGGCCTTGGACAAAGAATAAACATGGTCATGCAAACCGTCTTTTTCAAACTATCAGGAATACTACCGGTAGATGAAGCAGTTAAATTGTTAAAACAAGCAATTAAAAAATCATATGGACATAAAGGCGATGAAATAGTTCAGATGAACTATAAAGCAGTTGATACTGCCCTTGAAAAAATCCAGAAAATAGAGTACCCTGAATCATGGAAGAATGCAGAAGATGAAAAACCAACAGAACAAACAGATAGACCTGAATTCGTTAAAAAAGTAGTTGACACAATGTCTTCATTAAAAGGCGATCAGCTAAAAGTCTCTGATTTTGAACCATGTGGTTTCTTCCCACTTGAAACAAGCAAATACGAAAAAAGAGGTACTGCAATAGAAGTCCCTGAATGGGTTCCAGAAAACTGTATACAGTGTAACCAATGTGCGCTTGTATGTCCTCATGCATCAATTAGACCATATCTTGTGACAGAAGAAGAAGCAAACAACGCGCCAGATGGATTTGAAGGAATCAAAGCAGTTGGAAAAGAAACAGAAGGATACAAATTCAGAATGCAAGTATCTCCTCTCGACTGTCAGGGATGCGGCAACTGTGCAGACATTTGTCCTGCACCAAAAGGAAAAGCACTTGTAATGAAACCAATTGAGACACAAACTGAAAAACAAGCACCACTTCATGATTACTTAGATAAAACACCTGAAAGAATTGCAGGTTTTGACAAATACAGCATTAAAGGATCACAGTTTAAAAGACCATACTTAGAATACTCTGGAGCATGTGCAGGTTGTGGAGAAACACCATATGTAAAACTAATTAGCCAACTATATGGTGACAGAATGATAATTGCAAATGCTACCGGATGTACATCCATATGGGGCGGTTATGCACCATCAGTACCATGGGCAAAAGACAAATATGGTCACGGTCCAGCATGGGCAAACAGCCTGTTTGAAGACAACGCAGAATATGGATTTGGAATGCAACTTGCAACCACACAAAGAAGGTTAGGACTCAAACAAAAAGTAGAAGAAGCAATAGAAAAAGGCGAAGCATCAGGTGAACTCAAAGAACTGTTTGAGGAGTGGAAAAACAATTTCAACGAAGGTGACAAATCAAAAGAATTATCGCTTAAGATACAAGAAAAACTCAAAAACACTGAAAGAGCCGGAATACTTGAAGAAATCTGGGAAGCAAAAGACATGTTTACAAAACCTTCACACTGGATAATAGGCGGCGATGGATGGGCATATGATATAGGATATGGTGGACTTGACCATGTAATTGCAATGGGAAAAGATGTAAACGTCCTTGTAGTTGACACAGAAGTCTATTCAAACACAGGTGGACAATCATCAAAAGCAACACCAATAGGATCTGTCGCTCAATTTGCATCATCAGGTAAAAAAACAGTCAAAAAAGACCTCGGTAGAATGGCAATGACCTATGGATACGTCTATGTTGCAAGTGTTGCAATGGGTGCAAACAAAAACCACTTAATGAAAGCAATAAAAGAAGCAGAAAGCTATCCTGGTCCATCACTAGTAATCGCTTATGCACCATGTATAAACCACGGAATAAAACAAGGAATGGGTAGATCTCAAAATGAGGAAAAACTAGCAGTTGAATGTGGATACTGGCCACTTTACAGATACGACCCAAGACTCAAACAAGAAGGTAAAAATCCATTCCAACTAGATTCAAAAGAACCAAACGGCAAAGTACATGACTTTTTGATGGGTGAAATAAGATACAACAGTTTATACAGAACATTTCCAGATGAAGCAAAGAGATTACATAAATTACTAGAAGAAAATGTAAACGACAGATACAAGATATATAAGAAGATGGCGGAAGACTAAAAGCCATCCTTTTTTAAATTTTTTTTATTATTTTCTATCTCTTTCAATGTTACCCATGAGTAGCATACATGCAAGAAGTACTCTTCTATCAAAATCAGGCGGAACATCAAGGATGTCCATATTCCAGATATCGCCAATTATCTTGAAGTCTTGATTGATTTTTGCAATTTCTTTTCCATTCAACTCTACAGTCATTTGTTCTGGAACAAGACCTCCTCCTGGAAGATATTTTCTTGCAAGCGCACGACCTAATGATTGTTCAAATATTCTTCCAATAGGCTGTCTATTTACATCCTGTATCTCCCATGCATCTCTTCCAAAATCTGATAAAAAACCTCTTTTTATGTAACCAAGCACAGAAGCTCTTTGAGAATCAGTTATAACAAATGTGCCCCACGCATCGAATATCTGTTCTTGTTGTATTTTAAAAATCTGCTGAGTCATTGATTCATCAGAATATATCCTTATGTCTTCTTTTAATTTCAAAATCTTTTGTTTGCAAAAACCTATAAGGTTCCCTGATGCATCTTCTATCCAATATTTATTACCAATAGCTAGCACTTTCTTTCTTATCTTATAGCCATTCTGATACCAAGTACCTTGCATCTGTTGTTTGGGCTGCTTGGCAACAGCATTCTGAGTATCTGTCTGAGTTGCTCCACCCACTTTAGTCCCGCAGCTCATACAAAACTGAGCATTAGGAACAAGAGATCTGCCACACTTCTTACAATAGTTATCCATTTAATCATATCTCCACATTTAATTAAAGAGCAGAATACATTATTTTGTTAAAAACCTTTTTTTACTGTTGCTCTATACTGGTATCTAAGGGTGTACTATTTTTGAATAAAAGAGCCAAAGAGATAGGAGAAGCTATCAAAAAAAGTAAAGATATCCATATAGTAACACATATAGATGCAGATGGAATCACTGCTGGCAGTATTGCATACAGAACACTTGAAAGATTAGGTAAAAATTTTTCAATTGAATTTGTAAAACAACTTGATGAAAATATCATAGAAAAGTTACAAAATGATAATCATGATCTCGTATGGTTCACAGATCTTGGAAGCAGTATTTCAAACATGTATCCTGACTTGAACAAGATTATAACAGATCATCACGAGTGCCCTGAGAATTCTAATAAAAACTTTCATCTTAACCCACACCTTTTTGGAATTGATGGAGGATTTGAGATAAGTGGCGCAGGAGCAACATATCTTGTTTCAAAAGAACTTGATAAGAAAAATATGGATTTATCATCACTTGCAATTATTGGCGCCTGTGGAGATCTTCAAGATAGAAGATATGGAAAATTAATGGGCCTAAATAGAAAAATTCTTGAGGATGGGAGAAAATCAGGTTATGTTAAACCGCTAATAGATATCAGATATTTTGGAAGAGAGACACGCCCAATATACAAGCTTTTACAATATGCAAACGATCCAGTAATACCAGGTGTTACAGGTCGCGAATCAGCTTGTATTTCTTTTTTAGAAGAACTAGGAATAATTATGAAAGACGGCGATAACTGGAGAAAATGGATTGATCTTAGTAAAGCTGAGAGAAAACTAATTATTTCAAATATAGCGCAACTTCTTCTTACGAAAGGTTTTGGTGCAAAAAATACAAAAAAGATAATCGGCGAGGTATATGTTTTAGAAAAAGAACTTGAAGGTACAGAAGTTCATGAAGCAAAAGAGTTTGCAACGCTTCTAAATTCCACCGCCCGTTATGGACAATATGATGTTGGATTGGAAGTTTGTCTAGGAGATCGTGATAAATTTTATAGTGAAGCGAAAAATCTTCTGCAGGGGCATCGTGCAAATCTTGTAGAAGGATTGCAGTTTGCAAAAGAAGAAGGAATAATAAAAAGAGATTACGTTCAGTATTTTCATGCAGGAACAGGTATTCGCGATACAATTGTTGGAATAGTAGCAAACATGCTTCTAAGCCAAGAAGATATAAGCTGTGACTTGCCACTTATAGGTTTTGCAGAAAAAGATACAGGCGAAATAAAAGTATCTGCAAGAACCACACAAGTTCTTGTTGAAAAAGGTGTTAATTTATCAAAGGCATTAAAAAAATCAGCAAGTGTTTTCAATGGCATTGGAGGAGGACATAGCATAGCTGCTGGCGCTACAATCCCTAAAGGAAAAGAAGAAGAATTTTTAGATTTGTTAGAGCAGGAAATCAAAGACCAAATCTCTAACTAATCTGATGTTTTATAAACTTCGTCTATTGTTATAGTATATTTCAGAGATTCTCCTGCTAAAGGACTAAAACTAAAAGGATAATCTACTTCTATACCATAATAAGAATAATAGTATATAACTTCTTGAAGTCCTTCTATAGGATAATCAACGACAAGCTCCTGAGACTCGTTTCTTTTAATTGTATCTACACGATTATAGAGCGCATAAGAAGTATTACCAGTATACGGGTTTGTATAACTGCAATTGATTGTATCTGAAGTAATATTAACAACAGTAAACATGCCTTGAGCATCGAGGGCATCACCAATCACAGGATTATGTTGGATTATTATAGTTGTGTCATTAATACTTGTAATGCTTGAAGCATTTTCCGAATACTGCATACCTGTTGTTACATTGACCCATGTGAAGTTATTCATTTTATCTTCTGGTGGAGTAGTATAAAGATAAGCCGTTGTCTCATTTACAAAAGTATATTCTGTAGCATTCTCCCAAGGAGAATACATAGTAACAGTATCACCAACCTCAACTTTAGTTCTTAAAGAAAGGACTGTAGTATTAACATCTCCAAAATCAGATATGAACTCCTCAGGCATAGGAACATTTTCTTTAATATCTCTTATGGTAATTACTTGTGAAACAGGAGCTGGAAATGTTATTTCATCACCTATCTGAGGAGGATAGCCATATGCATTTTCTGCAGTTAATGTGAAAGTATGCTCTTGTCCTTCAGATAAACCAATTAACTCCTGTAGAAATCCTTCTATTAAGAGAGATGAATAATTGCTATAATCTTGTGGAGGTTCGGAATTATCCAAACTTACAAATATTTTCAAGGGACCTGAATCGGAACTATCCTCTATAAAAGTGTCATTTGAAGCATAATTTAGAGAGTAACTAACATCTGCACAATCACCCTCCTCAATGGTTAAGGGTGTTGCTTCTCCAAATAAATTTTCTGCTATATCTTCCAGATATGTTCTTCCAGTTTCAGGGTTTTCTTGCGACAGGATAAAAAACGATAATGCTGCGATTATTATTATAGCAAATCCTATAACTGCTATTCTTTCTGTTTGCATACTAGGGTCAAATAAAATCATTGTATATTAAGTTGTCTTTATTGTATGAGGGCAGAGATTTCACCTATTGTTTTCCTCAATATTTTTGCAGCAAGAATAGAGGTCTCACCATTATCATATTTTGGACAAACTTCAACTAGGTCAAAACCAATTATTTGATTTGAAAAAAACCTTATACATTCCATTATATCAGATGGATTTAGGCCAAAAGGTTCTGGAGTGCTTGTGCCAGGAGCAAATGCTGGGTCTATAACATCTATATCTAGTGTTAAATAAATTGATTTGTCTCCAAGATGTTTTTTAGTTTGTTTTAAAATCTCTTTGACTTCCTCTTTTTTAAAATCAAAAGAAGTTTTGTAAAAAAGCTTATCTTTTTTAGCTTCTTTAAATTCTTCTTTCTCAGCAGACCTTATACCTAAGACAGCGATGTTATTTACATCGATATGATCAGAGACTCTTCTAACTGCACAGGCATGATTGTATTTTTCATTTTCGTATTGATTTCGATAATCAATATGTGCATCAAGTGATAAAACAGCAATATCTTTTGGAAAAGCATGTATTATTCCCGGTGTTATCGAGTGCTCACCACCAATTGTTATCGGAATTTTTTCTTTTGAAAGAATAGTTGTAAAATGCTTTTTTACATCTTCGATCATTTTTGAAGGAGCTAGTTTTTCAACATTTAAATCCCCGTAATCATGTATTTTAATATCTTTGATATCAACATTGTTTTCTAAGTCAAATGTTTCAAAATTCCAACTAGCTTGTCTAATTTTTTCTGGTGATTTTGCAGCACCTAATCTAAAAGATGATGTTTTATCATAAGGAATTCCAGTTATCACAAATTCTGCTTCTTCTAAACTTGACTCAGAATCTGCAAAATAGTTTGGAGATTTCATAATAAAATAAGAAAAGACTAAAGTATTTTAATTTATGCTCTTGTTATCTTTTTTCTACCAAGTGCTATAAGATATGATACTTCAGAACCTGGTTCAAGTTTTCCTTTGTATTCATCGGGTATTGGCATTTCAAATGTTTCATATGTTTCAAGGTCCATAAGTTGGACGTTATCACCCATTAGCGCTACTATTTGTGCATTTCTTTTATCAATTATTGGTACACCGATTTTGTGTTTTACAGGGTGAACTACACTTCTTTTTTGACCGTCGAAAACACCAATTGCTTCAATTCTTGCTTTTGCTTCACCGTGTTTTCCAGGCTTAGAGGTAGAAATGCTCATTATCTTGCATGGTTCATCATCAATTATCATATATCTATTAACTTTCAAGGTTCTTACTTCTGCTAATTGTTTCATTTTTCATTCCTCAGCAATTTTATACACAACATCATGTTCACGAACCCTGTCTTTTACTTTGATACCTACTGCATCACCTGCTTTAACATGCTCGACAGAGTCTCGTTCTATTTGCATACTATCAATTTTTTGTTTAAAGTCAGTATGTGCTCCAACAATGTGAATAGTATCACCTATTTTAAGTTCACCATTTGTAATTTTTATCGCAGCCACACTAACGTTTGTGAAGAAATGTTCTACTAAACCTATTTTTTCTTCAACCATTTTTAATCACAATTATTTAATCTGCATCTACTATTTCATAAATTGCTTTTTTTCCGTGTTTTTCGCAGATGAAACCTTCCCATTTTGAATCCCATTCCATGGGATTTCCACAAACAGGACATGCAAGGCTCTCAATTATCTCACGATGCTGTTTTGTTTTTGTTTTTACAACTTCTGCTTTTACTTTTTTAGTTGCATCAAGTGAGTCCATTACATATACTTCGCCTGACGGTGGTAAGAATGGCGTGTTATCTTTTTGCATTCTTTTTTTGCGATAGGCTTTCATTTGCATTTTGTATTTTTCCATCATTGTTTGTCTTCGGCCCATGACAATCAGCTCATTTTTTCTTGAACCTGAATAAAGCTTTTGTTTTATAAGTTCTTTCACTTTACAGGTTTTTTAATGAAAGTCGAAGATTTACCAGTGAAAGACGAGATAAAAGAAGTACTAACCTTGCATGAAATAGAAGAATTATATCCTCCTCAGGCAGAGGCATTGCCATACATAATCGATGGGAAGAACGTTGTTCTTTCAATTCCTACGGCAAGTGGAAAGAGCCTTGTAGCATATATTGCAATTGTAAACAAGCTTTTAGCAGAAGGTGGAAAAGCACTTTATATCGTGCCACTTAAAGCTCTTGCCCGTGAAAAATTTGAAGAACTCAAACTTTTTGAAAGCCTAGGTCTTAAAGTTGGAATATCAACAGGGGATTTGGACGATTCTGACCCGCGTCTTGCACGTTTTGATATTATAGTTTGTACATCTGAAAAAGCCGACTCGCTATTGCGTCATAAAATATCATGGCTTAACAAGATAAGGGTTCTTGTTATAGATGAGATTCATCTCATTCATGATTCTGGTCGTGGACCTACTCTTGAAGTAATTATTTCTCATTTTAAATCATTGAATCCAAAAACCCAGATTGTTGCTTTGTCTGCAACAATTAAGAATGCAACGGAACTATCGATTTGGCTTGATGCAAAACTTGTGAAGTCTGATTGGAGACCTGTAACGTTACGTGAAGGTGTCTTTTATAAAACAAATATAAAATTTGATGATGGAAAAATAGTAGAAGTAGAAGGCAAGAACAAAAAACCTGTTGAAAGACTTGTCGAGGAATCAATTAGAAACGGCGGTCAAGTTCTTGTTTTTGTAAATACTCGTAGATCTACAGTATCTGTTGCAAGCAGGATTGGAACAATTGTAAAAGAGCTTTTAGCAGATGATGATAAAAAAGAAATAGAATCTTTGCTCAAAGAAGTTAAAAAACAGTTACCTGAGACTACGTCTGTTGACAAAAAACTGTTTAATAATTTGAAAAATGGTGTTGCTTTTCACAACGCAGGTCTATCGAGTGTTCAGAGGAGAACTGTGGAATCTGGTTTTAAAAATAGGATTATCAAATGCATTGTTGCAACTCCTACTCTTGCAGCGGGTGTAAATATTCCTGCACAAAGAGTAGTTATTCGTGATCTTTGGCGTTATGATCCAAACTTTGGCATGCATCCAATTCCAATTCTTGAATATAAACAGCAAGCAGGACGAGCCGGCCGTCCACGTTATGACAAGTTTGGTGAGGCAATTGCTATTGCAAAAAATGAGCGGCAGATGGATCAGATTTTTACAAATTATGTTCTTGGAGATACTGAGCCGATTTATTCAAAGCTTGGCAGCCAGGCAGCTCTTCGCATGCATCTTCTCGCGGCCGTTGCTACTGGTTTTGTAGATAGTCTTGATGGTATTTACAAATTTGTAGATAGCACTTTTTATTCTTTTCAGGCAGATGTGGCAACTTTAAAAGATGAAATTGACACTGCAGTTGATTTTTTAGAAACTAATGGATTTATCGAGGAAATTAATGATGATAAATACATGGCTACTATGCTTGGTATGCGTACGAGTAGTTTGTATATCGATCCTCTTTCTGCACTGCAGCTTAAAAAAGCCCTTGAAAAATCATGTGGAAGGGATCTTTCGAGTCTTTCATTTCTTCATGCAGTATGTTCCACTCCAGATGTTCGATCACTTTATCTTAGAAAGTCAGATACATGGGTTGAGGAAAAAGCAGAAACTAAGAAAGAAGAGTTTCTACTTGACGTCCCAACAATTTCAAGTGAAGAGTATGAATGGTTCTTAAGTGATTTGAAAACTGCAAGCCTTGTTGAGAGTTGGATTGATGAAATCTCAGAGGATGGAATAGTAAACAAATTCAATGTAGGGCCTGGAGATATTCATAATATTGTAGAAATGGTTCAATGGCTTTTGCATGCAGCCCGGGAGTTTGCTCGTATGTATAATTTTGATTGTGTATCAGATATATCTGATTTGCTTCTAAGGGTTCAAAATGGTTGTAAGAAGGAACTTCTTAATCTCATATCTCTAAAGAATATTGGACGTGTTCGTGCACGTTCTTTATACCGTGAAGGATTCAAAACCGTAAATGATCTAAGAGGTGTGCCATTAAAACGTCTGGCACAGGTAAAAACTATTGGTGAGGGCGTTGCTAAGAGCATTAAAAGTCAAATAGGTGAAAGTGTTTCTGGTGAAGAAAAAGAACTATCTGAGTTTAGTTAAAGTGTGATATATGTACAAAATAATTGGTGCTAAAGGACTCATTCAAAATATTGATGATTTTTTAGAAAAAATTAGAGTTTTTTCTGAAGAAAACAAAGTTACTCTGCAGGTTTTTGATGCAGATGTAATATATGGTGAAAAACACCTAGTTTCCGCACTAATCCATGCTAAAAGAGCGTTTGAAAAAGGCAAAAACACGACAAATACTCTTGAAATGGAAATTCTTCTTTATGCCGCAGGTGAAAGACAGTTAAAGCTTGCAATTCCAAAAATTGGCTTTAAGAAAGGAGAAGTAACTATTGCAGCTCTCTTTTACAATGATGATAAAGTTGATTTAGAACCAATTGTTGAAAAATTTTTGAAAAAATTTGATTTGGAAAATGATAATAAAGTACTAAAAGGAGATATTAATACACTCAAAAAGTTTAAAATAAGTGATTCTGAAATAAAAACAGTCTCAGAGGATAAATATGGTGATCTTATCCTCGAACAGATTGCTATGGTCGATATTATAAAATAATATTTGCCCGCATGAGGTAGCTTGGATATCCTG
Source organism: uncultured Thermoplasmatales archaeon (assembly GCA_964597365.1). GTDB lineage: Archaea > Thermoplasmatota > E2 > DHVEG-1 > DHVEG-1 > CAZKUB01. Next base: position 27,568 of record CAZQXW010000021.1, read on the forward strand.
AGGGCTTGCGGAGCCTTCTACCTGGGTTCGAATCCCAGTGCGGGCATATAAGCATCACCGTTCAATAACTAATTTAAATATTATATTTGTAATAATTATCTACAGCATATTTTGGCATTTTGACAGCGCAAGTATATATACTTGGACAAACAAGTAGTTTATAGGGTATTTAAAAAAGTAATCCTTAAAATATTTTGGAGAAAAAAATGAGAGAGGAGAGGAAAAATAAATCACTAGGAAAACAGTATAAAATAGTTTCAGGAGAACCTGATGACAAAAAAGATCATTTAGTTATAGAGACAAACAAAGGAATAGAATGTGGTAAGAAAATTACAATTATTAAATCAATTGGTGTAAATCATCCAAGTATGATTTCAGCCTTAGCAACAAAATCATGCCAACAGGACAATATGTAAACGGAGAGCATAGTCTAAAATGATCAACATTAGATGTAAGAAATGCGGTTGGAAGTTGCCTTTTTCTGCTAAAAAAACTAAAGACAGCGTAGTTCATAGAGGAGGCTCCAATGTCAATTGTCCAAAATGTGGTGAAATATTAATTCAAAAAGGCGGTAATAAAAATCGTTGGTATTAATATCTATTTGAAACATAATAGATAAAAAAACTTCTGAAAGGCTTGGAATGAAAATAATTTAAAAAGATAAAGGTATATAAAGAACTTTAGAAAAATACAGGATTTAAAGATATAAATCAAATTATCTAATAGGTGATAAGAGATGTGGTTTGTAAAAAATATTTGTGTTTTATGCAATAAAAAATTTCCTAAATCAGAATTAAAAGAATACGAAACAATTCAGAATAACAAATTTATTTGTTGTAAAAAATGTAGTAAAATTTTTATAAACAAAAAGAGAGACAAATACTGACACTAACATTCACAATTCATAAAATATATTCTATAAAGCACATGTTAAAAGATGGGGAGAATATTAAGATAGTTCATCGAAAAATTTTTATGAAGTTCGTTATTCTCAGTCAAGAATATCGGGGGCATAAAATGAGCAAAAAATACGATTTATATATAAATGGAAAATGGACTAAGTCAACAAGCAAAAAAACAATTGAAACAAAAAATCCAGCAACAAATGAAATTCTTGCAATTTTTCCAGCAGGTACAAAAGAAGACACAGTAAAGGCTATTGAAGCTGCAGAAAAAGCATTTCCAATTTGGAAAAAAACTCCTGCACCAAAACGTGGGGACATAATCCTAAAAGCAGCAGCAATTATGAAAGAAAAGAAAGATGAACTCGGTGAAATAGTAAGCAAAGAAATGGGAAAAATAATTGCTGAAGGAAAAGGTGATGTTCAGGAATCAATTGATTTTCTTGAATATATCGCAGGTGAAGGAAGAAGACTACTTGGTGAAACAACAACTTCAGAGCTTAAAGATAAATTTTGTATGACTATTAGACAACCTATTGGTGTCGTAGGATGTATTACTCCTTGGAATTTTCCAACAGCAATTCCATGCTGGAAAATCGGAGCAGCTCTTGTGAGTGGAAATACGATTGTTTTCAAACCAGCAAGTCTCACACCTCTTTGTGCAGCAAAACTTATAGAGATATTTGATGAAGCAGGTCTTCCAGCTGGTGTTTTAAACCTTGTAACAGGTTCTGGTGGTATAGTAGGAAATGAAATCGTCAATAATCCTCGTGTTAAATCAATTTCTTTTACAGGTGGAGTTGATGCAGGAGTTGATGTTTATACAAATGCTGCAAAACTCTTAAAACCAGTTGAGCTAGAGCTTGGCGGTAAAAACCCTCAGATTATAATGGATGATGCAAATATTGACCTTGCAATAGATGGAGTTCTTTTTGGTGCATTTGGAAGTCAAGGTCAAAGATGTACTGCAACAAGTAGGCTTATTGTTCATGATAAAGTATATGATGAAGTTATGGAAAAACTTGTTAAAAGGACTAAATCTTTGAAAATAGGAAACCCCGTTGACCCGAAAAGCAACATGGGTCCAGTATCATGCAAACAACAACTTGAAACTTTTTTAAAATATGTAGAAATCGGTAAAAAAGAAGGAGCAAAACTTATCTATGGCGGAAAACAACTAACAGAAGGACAATACAACAAAGGATTCTTTGTCCAACCTACTATTTTTGAAGCAAAACATGGTATGAGAATTACAAAAGAAGAAATCTTTGCACCGGTTTTAAGTGTTATAAAAATTAAAAACTTTGATGAAGCTCTAAAAGTTGCAAATGATGTAGAGTATGGGCTTTCTTCTTCGATTTATACAAAAGATATCAATTTTGCTTTTAGAGCAATAGAAGATTTTGAAACAGGAATCACATACATTAATGCTCCAACAATAGGTGCAGAGGTTCACATCCCATTTGGCGGAGTGAAAAACACAGGAAATGGTGGACGAGAAGCAGGAACTACTGCAATCGATGAGTTCACAGAAATAAAAACAGTATGCATTGATTATAGCAACAAACTTCAAAAAGCACAAATTGAAGACAAATCATTATTGGTATGTTAACGTTTTGAAAATTATTTTTTATTTCGTTTAGATATGTAACTATCTAAACTCTTTTTTTCATTTTCAAATATTTTTAAAAGTTCTTCACCAACTTCGGTAAGACAAGAACCTCCACCATTGCTTCCACCTCTCGAAGTTCTAATAACTGGACTACCAACAACATTTTCTATCTCTTTTATTTCAGACCATGCATGACTATAAGCCATATTCATTGATTTTGCAACTTCGGAAAGCGAACCTAATTCCTTAACTTTTTTAAGCAATTCTGCTCTGCCTTTTCCAATGACGCACTTTGAATCTGATTCTAGCCATATCTTTGCCTTTATTTCAAACACAAAAACAAAATGAACATGTGATTTATATGTTTATTTGTTAACAGGAGAAACAACATAAATTTTACCGGTAAAACCGTGATTGGCAGTAGGACTCTTTTTTTCTAGATAAGATATACTCTAAAAAAAACT
>CAZQXW010000022.1:0-2567 GCA_964597365.1 uncultured Thermoplasmatales archaeon
TTTAGTGTAAACTCATTTACCATTTTACATCCTCAAAGGTATATCTACATATAAATCATTATAGGTTGAATCATTACTGTGATACAAAACAACAGTATCTTCACAATCAGCCTCAACTTTTACGTATATCCTATCATATTCTCCAAGCGTTTCATATTCCCATGCATCAATCCAGAAAGTATAAACACGTTCTTCTCCAATCGAATACGTTGAATCCCAAGCGAGGTCATCATCAACAGTTACCCAGCCGGTTGTAAAAAGGTCATCATCTGATGTGTCTTGATTCATTTTACAAATAGTAACACGATAACTCGTAACATGCGAAGTTGCTGTTGTGGATGCGAGAGTGATTTGCCCAGTTATTGTTCCTTCTATAAAATACTTCTTTTTAATATGGAAGGGAAAAATAAATTTATTAGTATCTGAAGCTGCAGACGTTTCAGTTGTGGCGGTCGCATCACTGATATAATTCTCCATCATTACTTTTGTCTTATTTGCGAAACCCCCGAAATCAATACTCCAATCATCATAATCAATACCATATAGTTCAAGATGATACCTCATGTCATCTCCAGCCATTAACGCATCACACCCCCTTTATACATCTCTCTACCTGCTTTATTGTTATCCCATCCGTTCATTGGTATTCCGGTAATAATAATCCTTGAAGTATCGGCTATTGAATAGACGCTATTTGCAGATGCTGTTGATTTAATTTGTATATAATCACCTCTATTTAAATAAGTAATAAAATGAATTGTTTGTGAATTTTTAATTTTTGATGTTTGACTTGCACCACCGGTAACTGTTATAATACTTGTTCCGCCACTTTCGATTGTACCATTTTTATATATAGCGGTTGTGATATACAAATCATCATCTTCTGCATATGTAAGAAAAGAACAATCGAACTCTACCATGAAAAGACCAGAACTATTTGTTTCAAGTTTAATCCTATCATCATCAGCCGTAAAAAGAAACTCTGATGATTTTGTCTTTATTGTATCCCACTCGTGAAATGCACCGGTTGTATCAAATAATTGATTACCTATTTCATCATATGCAAAAATACATGGTATTGCGGCTTTTAGATTATTATTGAATTGTCGATATCTTGTCATCTATTCACCTAAACCTGTATTTTGTTTTTCCTGTCTTATCAGAAACAAGTTGCATAATTGCTTCCGCTTGAACCTTTGCAACCTTTTCAGCATCCAAATCATTATTAATAGTATTATTATTTACAATATTGACGGTGACATTTCCGTTTGTTGTATTTGAGCCGTCTGGTGGGTTAACGCTTTCTCCACGATGAAGCATATACATACCCGTCTCTGGAACGTAGTTTGTGCCACGACTTAATGCTCTGCCACCGAACGTGCCACCTTTTGCAATATCTACTAAACCCTGATATCTTCCGGCTGTTTGTGTTAAACCAGCATCTGCTAAACTTTGAGCAATTGGTGAAGTATACGTAGTCTTAATCGGTGTACCACTCAGGCTATTTATTTCTTTCATTTTGTCAAGTATATCACCAAGAGCCTCTTCCGCCATCTCAATTGCGGTATCTTCGAAGAAACCTTCCCAATCTGGAACGTTCTCATCTATAAACGCAGCAAGTGTCATAATTGCCTCATTTAAAAAAGTGGCATGGTCTTTTGCATCATCAAGCATATCAGAATAATCATCGTAAAGACCCTCTTGTGTATTTATATTATCAATAAGCAACTGTAACTCTGTATCTCTCGCATCTTGAAGTTCCCAAAGATAAAACTTTGACCTGTCAACATATTCTTCATAAATAGCACTTGCTGATTCATATGCTGATTCCATCTCATCAAGCATCGTTTCATCAGATTGTTCCTGATACTCTATCTGTGCTTCCATTTGTTCGATACGATTTTCCGTCTTTTCAATCTCTATCTGTTTAAGACGTTTTTCTTCCATGCGAGTATTCCCTCGTCTTCGCATCATACCGACAAGTTGGATTTTAAGTTGTTCAAGATTAAGTCTAAGATTTTCTTTATTTATTTCTTTTAATATCTCGTTATATTCTCTTTCGGCTTCCACCATTTGTTCTTTAGCGTTTGCATATTGAGACATGGTGGCGATAACGGCTTCCATTGTTGTATCATATTCTGAAAGATGTGATTGTCCAACAAGTGATTCATATGAAGATGTATCAATGAGACCCATGATTTCATCATTGAGCCATTCAAGTTCCTCTAAATCAAAATGTTCACCACCTACATCTGAAAAAGAAATACCTGACATGAAACCAGTGTTCATATCATCACCATATTTTATAGCCATCTGTGAATAATGCTGAAATCTATCAATTGATGTTTTCATTGATTCAACAGCGAGTTCCCATCTATATTGTCCTGAGAATTTATGTCCGCCCATTGTTTCAAAGGTTTCATGCAGTTTAATATCAAGGTCATCAAGTGTATAAGTTAATTCTAATATATCATTTTCTGTATTTTGAAGTTCTTCTATAAGTGAATCGAAACTACCTGTTAAGTTGTTCCAAGCGGCTGAATGGGTGTCTATCTCGACATCAAGAC
>CAZQXW010000022.1:2667-27696 GCA_964597365.1 uncultured Thermoplasmatales archaeon
GGTTTTTGCATTATTTCGTTTAATTTAACCAAATCATCCCAAGATATATCAAATTGTCTTGCGAACATTACCATTTCTTCGGTGTTGCTTTTATAAACTTGTCTTAAACCTGCACCGAATTGTTCTAATTTAAATATTTCTTCACCTTTAAATTCCTTTTCCTGTATTTTTTCCAAATAGGAATTAACGGAATCAACATCTATCGTTTCTTCGATAATAGAAGAAATATTTCCCCTTCCCATTCCAGTTTTTAACTTGTTAAAAAATCTACCAAAGCGTTCAGGTAATTTATCAAAAACATCAGATGTTTCTTCAAACTTCATAAGTTCAGAATAAAGATTTTTAGTTGTAAAAGAAGCACTATCCATGCTAAGTATAAAACGAGCATAGTTGTCTTCCATCTTACTTATTTGGTCGAGATGGTTTTGAACTGCTTTATCTGCATCGCCACCTGTTAAAAAAGTTCCCCACCATAAAGATGTTCGTTTCCACCATAAATCAGCCGATTGCCATGCTTCACCTATATCACGTTCAAGTATTTTAAAAGACATATCAAGCATATCCGCCTGACGTTGAGAAGTCATCATCATTTTAGACATGGCTTCTTCTGTTTTACCAACGGCTGTTTCCATAAGATTTAAATCTTTGGTAAAACCACCCACACCCTCGTCACCGGCGAGTGCCATAAAAACCCTCAAGGAACGCATGTTGCTAATCATCTGCGGTAAAATCTTTGTACCATGCTCATTCATGGCATCATTCAATTGTTTAATAATATAATCAAGACCGCCGACACGTAACGCTACGGCTGATAAATCAACACCATATTTATTTGCAGCTTCTTGTGCCTTCGGTGTTAAATCAGCAATATTTTGCAATCCGAGAGCAAGACCACGAGTTGCCATGTCAACATGCTGACCTTGACGGGTAACTGTCGCAAGTGCCGCAGCTACTTCTTCAAATTCAACACCTAAGTTTGCAGCAATCGGTGCAACATATCCCATAGCGGATGCCAAATCTTCATATCTGAGTTTACCACGAATAACGGTTTGAAACATCACATCCGACACTTGTGTTGCCTGATATGCTGATTTACCATATGCGTTTAAAACAGATGTTAACACATCAACAGATGTTTCAACACTTGAGAGACCAGCAATTGATGCCTTTGTAGCTACTGTAAGTAATGACATGGCATCTCTTGCACTGAAAGCTGCTGAAAGTATATCATACATACCATCAGCGAGGTCTGTTGCACTCTGTCCGAAACGAGCCGATAAACTTTCAATGCCAGATGATAAACCAGCAATTGCTTTATATGCGTCTCCTTGTAAGATGGTGCTTACTTCTGCAATTTTTGTTTCAAACTCTCTAAAATACTTAATTGATTCCTGAACCCACTTCACAAGTTCCCTGAATTTTTGAATACCAAAAGAAACAACTTGTTGCAAACCAACGAAACGCATAGCAAGACCCTTTGTTGCACTTCCCATAGCGGTCATGCTTCTTGCACCTTTCGCTGTTGATTGTGCAAGTTGCTGTGTCTGAACTGATTGTGTCTTCCACATACCAGATTTAGCGTTCATCTGGTCAATCTTAGTGACCATTACACCAAGTTCTTTATTTATAGTTCTTGCTTGGCGGGTAACAGTATTTGCACCAGTTTCTGAAAATTGAGTTGTTATCTTGTACGTGGTTTCAGCCATAAAATCACTTTTTTAATTCTTTTGCTTTTTGAATAGCACTTTTCTGGACAGGTCTGAGTTCCCTTTCTCCACCTTTACCTGAACGAGCCTTTCTCGTTTCACTAAGAGAAACAACTATATCGAGGTATTGACCATAATCCATAGTATAAATCTCTTTTAGAGGATGTCCTGATTGGAAAAAATCAGCAATCCAAAAATTAATTGCTCTAAGGTCTTCGCTATACCAATGCTCTACACTGGTTTTTACTTGCGAAAATTTCCGTTATCTTTTTTATCACTAACAGTGATACCCTCTCTTCCAGAGAAATATATTGCTGTAAATAACGCTTTTTTGTCTTGTGGGTGCATGTCATCAAGCATTTCTTTAGTAACATTCTCATCCACTTCCTGAAGACCCACTAAAATAAGTTTGTTTTGAAAAATTTCGTCTTTTTCCTCTTCAGTTAGTTCTTTCTTCTTTTCTTCAGAAGCGACAAATTTAAGAACTTCTTTTTGTTTCCCAACTGTCCATTTTCCTATTTCAAAAGGCTTACCTTTGTTCACAAAGGATATTTGATATTTCTTTATGTCTTTTTTTGCCATAGTTATCTATCTCCAAAAAATATACCTTAAACACATTGTTGAGATGTGTAAAAAGAAAATAAGGTGTGGCATAAAGCCACAATTTCTATTTAAACCGCTTTTAAATCAACGTAGAAGCCAAAACTATCTTTCCGAAGGGTAATAGTCCAGTTCTACATTTAAAGGCTTATTTACGATACAATTGCTTGTATATCACCATCTGTTGGCTTTCCCGTAAATGGTGCTGAATCTGCGAGAATATCACCAGAAACATTTACATCAATTTGCCCAGATTTCCATTTGCAGTTTGGAATTGTTAATACAGGACAACCAGCACCACCCATGTTTATAACGATATCGAACTCATCTTGGTCGAGTATCTCGTTCGCATGTTCTCTTCCACCTTCATCAAGTGAAATATCACAATTTCCTGTTATATCATATGCACCCTCGATTGAGTATTGTTTTACTAATGAATCGTGGTCATATTTGTCAACAAGGTTATGATTGATGTTTATGTCAATCGATTCTGCTATATATGCAATATCTGCTGCATCTTTGGTTATTGAACCCGCTACATTGAAAGCAAGATAATCGCCAGTTAATGCTGTTGGTTCGGCAAGTGTTGCAATTGATAATCCATCCGTATCGCTGTTGCAACTTTCAACTTCTTTAACTGAAAAATCAATAACAACCATATATTCATTATTGACGCTTGAAGATATTCTTATGGTCTTTGGTTTGCATCCCCAAAGTAAAAAAGAACTCTTATCCGCATCAGTTGTTAAATATCTGTTTGTTCCAAGCACAAAACCAAGTGATTGCAGTTTCATCTCGGTTGTTCTATTACACACATCCTTAATCAATGTATCATCACATTGTGGTATGTATTCTAAATGTAATGTTAAATCAGATACCTGTTCAAGCAAATGACAAGCATTTGGTTTATCAAAACCTCTAAGTTCCTTATGTTTATCCCCAATACCATATCTCATATCTTGAATTTTACATGAAATAGGTAATGCGGTGTCTCCGTCTGTTGGTATGGTATCATATGCTGATTGAACATAATACCACGCCTTTCCCTGAAATGGTAAACCCAAATCAGAAATAAGACATCACCTTTTTAATTCTGTCTATTTCCATTTTTATCTCTCCATGTTTAATTTTTTATTCTTTCTTTATCGTGTAATTCATAATGGCAATTTTTACATAATAAAATACATTTATTTAATTCATCAACTAATTTATTGGGTGACCACCCCAACGTTCTTTTACCTATTTGAAATTTTTTATCATTGGGATTGGCGTGATGAAAATCTAATGAATTAATGCATTTATTATATCCACAAATTGCACAACCATTTATTTTTAATTCTTTCATAATAGTTTCGTATACTTCTTTGTTTTTTTGCCATCTATTTTTATATTTCTTTTTTAACGCTTCCTTATTTTTATTTTCATATATGCGTTGATATTCTAATTTTTGTGTTTTATTTTTTAAATAATACTCTTTTTGATAATCAGGATTGTTTTTTTTAAATTTTAGTCTATCCTCTTTTCTCCAAACCATATTAATCCCTTAACACGCATCGTGATATTCGGCTTTTAATGTGAGAATATAATGAAATACCATTTGTCTTGGTAGTTCTTCATCTATATAATGCTCATCATCTATGTTCATAAAGAACACGCCGGTTGTCGTAGCCTGATACGTTCTAATTTTATCGTGAAGTTCGTCTTTTATCTTTTTACCAAAATCTTTTATATTAATATTTGATGTTGCTACGTATGCGACATCTATATCGACATATGCTATAAATTTTCTTACTGTTGCCCCCACATTATGAGGCTGGTTTATGTTATGGACAAGCGATAATGAAATATATGGAAGGTCTGGTTGCTGACCGCTTTTTACTTCTTCCCTATCCCAAATCGGTATATATATTGTTTCATTATCATCATCAGTTACTGAAATACAATAATATTCCTCTTCCCTATCAAAATCATATTTATTAGTTCCGATGGTTTCACGAATAGTGTCTCTTGGGTCGAAAGAAGCATGTGCCAACCTATACACCCTCAATTAATGGTTTTGAAATCTTATTCATTATCTCTCTATATTTATAATGAAATCTTCTAAGATTAAGTTCTATCTTTTTCTGGTTACTCGGTAAATCCGCAGCCGTAGCCTGATGTGCTTCCGTCATTCTGAGAATCAAATTATGAGCCGCTAAATATGCAACAGCATCCTCAAATAGTTTTTCGTTATAGGTTTCCCATCTGGTATGGTAAGATAGATAAACACCATTATGGTCTGCGGGAATAGCACTACCACCACTATCTGTTATTGATATCCTTCCGCTATCTTCATTTGTTACCGATATAAGTATATAATCCCTATCATAATCAGAATCATACCACCACCCAGTAACATCACCTTCACCAGTTAATGTGTTAGTTGATACCTCACCATCAAAGTTGTAATCAGCAAGATATCTATGCGGTGTTCTTACAACCTTGTTTGAACCGTTGAATAAAACACCATAGTCTGGGTCACAAATCGGTTTGACGTCTTTATGATAATCAAAAACCTCTTCAAGCCCCTCTTTGAGTGCCTCCATCCCTATTTCAGATATGTCTTCATCGGAAATGCTTTCTTTCCCTACACCAGAGAACCTTCTTATTTTATTTATGATATTAAATCTGAATACGAAGAAATTACTTCTAAACTTTGTAACAGTGGTTGCTGCGGAGGTCGCCGTGACAACCGTAGTCCATTCACCATATTCCGCAGTTGCTGGTATATCATAGTTATAACTATATTTACCAGTATCATCCTGTGTCATGTTTGCAAGAGATACAAGGTCATCTCCGTTTGGGTCAGTAATTGTTATCTTTACGGTGTCTGGGTCTATTAATATACCATCTTCATCACGTATCTCTATATCATAATCATATGTTTCTTCTCGTTCATATATTGGCATATTAATTACTCTCCTTTATCTTATAAATGTTTTTATTCGTTCCTTTTACGAAATATGGGCTATTAATCCCCTTATTCTTGATACCGTAATGATAGGCTTTAACCCCTCTCATACAAATAGGAAAACATAACGGAAAGCACATTCCAACTGGATTTGATTTTGTATGTTTTTTCTCTATTATGTGATAACCCATTTATTCACCTAAAGTTTTCTATTCATTGAAAACTCAAATACTGGAATACAATGTCTCATTATTTCCAGATATTCATCAAGTTCTTCTCTTGTTTTTTCTTCGACCTTTATCTTTCCATCTCGAAACTGTGCGATGAACGCACCATCGAGGCTTTTGCCTGTTTGTTGTTCAAACATATATACATATGTGGCAAGTTGAAGCCAGTAATCCCCATGTATCGCAGAAGATGATTTCCAATCACCTATAACGTGGGAATCATTTTCAAACTTTGGTTCTCGACCACGCTTCAAATATTTTTCATATGTTCGATAGTTTCCGATGTAATCCGCAGTTCCGGCGACACCGAGTTCATCTGACCACAATCTCTGTTCTATGTTTGATGGTAATATATTGCAATTGCTTATGAATTTATAGAATAACCCTATATCTTCTTGGACTTCTTCGGGATAATTCTTTTCTTTTATCTCAAATTCTTTAAGTATCATTTCAAAGACTTGATGCATCTTTGTTCCTATACCAGCCCTAGTATGGAGTATCTTGTTGGCATTTTTATTTCCAACCATAGCCCTCCAAATATTTAAACCCTCTTTATTTATTATGGATTTAACTCGGGTAACTCTCCAATATTTCTTATTATTGATTAAATAATAATCATCTGTGACTTCAAACCTTAACGGCTCATCTATCTCATACCCTTCAATCATAATCCAACTTTCGGAATCGAACCGAAATAAACCATTAATTAGAAACGTTTACATCTATTATAAATTTCATTTGGATAAAAATATTCTATCCATCCCAGTGCTAATTTTCTATGTCTTTCAATATCGTTAGTTCCTGTTGTTTCTTGGTGTATTTTATTTGGTAATGCGATAATGTGGTCATTATCCACATGATGCCATTCAACATCAATACAATCTGGAAAAACATTATCACATATTTTATTATATCCATATTGCTTTCTACGACAATATTCTTTATGCCTTTGAAACTTACCTTGTTTTATTGCTCTATATTTTGAAACCGCTTTACGATTTAATTCTCTACCTCGTTCACTCTTACTATATTTATTTTGTTTTTTACGTATTTTTTCTCTATTTTTTATATAATAGTGTTTTTGTTGTTTAGCAATTTCTTTATGTTTTTCCTTGCGATATTTTTTATGATATTCTTTATATTCCTTCGTTTTTCTTCTTTTTGCACATCTTATTCTATCTTTTTTTCGTTCCTTTTCTAAGTTCTTTTGGCGATATGCCCTCATATATTCTGCCATTTTTCTTTGTTTTTCTGTTTGCATAATAAAAAATAAAATAGGTTAGGCTGTAAAGCCATAACCTTAATTATTTAATCTCAGGGGTTTACTACGTGCCCGACTGCACCGGAATCGAGTACTGCGAAATCAGCCCACATTCTAAGTACAATCTTTTGAGAACCGCACTCTATCGGGTCATCATCAACTTTGAAAGTTGGTCTTTTACCCCATGCTTCTCCAATTGCTCTTGTTGGGTCAATCAAGATTGCTATTTCTTCTGAACCAGCATCTGTACATGAATTTGCATGACAACTCTCAATTACTTTGATATTGCCTATTTGTGCAAGTTTCAATCCATCCATTCCAATATTTGCTGCAATATAAGATGGCATGTTTAAACCGTCTTTATACTTTAAGAAAGCTGCGATTGTTGGACTTACAATAAGTACAGGGTCTGCATCTCTGAAATATCCACCTGCTCTCATAGCGGCTTCTAAATCAACAATCTTATCATATAGGTCAACAGTAAATGTGCAACATGCACCATCTGTTCCTCTCGATGCTGTACAAGTAGCGGATGCTGAAAGCGTCTCTGAATATGTTGGTGTTGCTGTCTCGAGTTCGTTATAGATTTTATTATCTATACGTTCCATAGCACGGGATGTCATTGATTTCATTACTGCGGTCTTAACTGCTTCACCTGCGGTAAATAAGTCTTCATCACAAATAACTTTATAGTCGCCATAGGTTTCCATAGTAAGTGTATATGTCGTAAATGTGTTCGAAACACAGCTTAGACAGGTACATGGTGTTGCCGCCCCAAAATCATCTGATGGGTCTGCATGGTTTATAACTCTTATTTGCACAAGTCCGCCGTATCCTTGCTTAAAGTCAAGTCCTTTTACTGTAATGTTCTTTGATAAGAAATCACTGTGGCAAATTACATCTGTCCATATCATATCTGCAAAGTAATCTACGTTTTCCCATGCATCAACATCATCTACACATCCAGAATCTGAATCCGTAAATGCCATAGTTCCACGACTTACATAGTCCTCTGCGACATTCTCATAGGCTTTGAAAGTTTTTAATCCTTTCATCTCAGCGTAACGCTGTGCAAAACCAAATTCTTTTGGTACTTCTTTCTCTTTCATATTTTGTTCCCCACTTGCATCATCGCCTATTGGGTCTTCGCTTGTTGGTTGAAGATTGAATTTTGCCATCATTGTTGAAACCTTTTCATCAACAAGAGAATTAATCTTCTCTTCTTCTGCTTTTGCGTGTTCATCAGCGAGTTTTTGTGCAGCGAGTGCTTTCTCTTCCTCTTCCTCTTTTTTCAATTTTGCGAGTTTTGAAGCCAGTAATGTTTTATATTCACTTTCTAACTCCTCTAAGGTTTGTTCTGTCATTTCTTTCTCTCCTTTATTTTAATTCTTTTATTCTCTTTTTTAATCTTTCGATTTTTTCTAATTCTTCTTTTGAAATCTCAGGTTTTTTCTCTTCCTTTTCTGTATTTTCCGAAACTTTCGGTATATCACATACGCCACTTGTACAATCACAAGGATTGCCATCTTCAGAAAATCCAACAGAAATACCGCAACCTGCGGCATCATCACATTTTCCCTTAAGGCATGTGGTTATTGCGAAAGGTATCATGTGCGTCATAGCAATAACATAGTCACCACGTAATGCACCTTGCGGTATGATAGCACCGGCTGCAATCTTACTTTTATGTATTGCTTTGGCTTTATAAAAACCAAAAATGCTTACATTCGGAATCCTGTTCGCATCCTTCGAAATATCCATGAAACTTTTCCATGTCTGATATTTTGGTGATTCGTGACTAATGTGCATTTTTACATTAAGTGATTTTGACATTTCATCATAAGACGCATCTGAATTGAAACCAGTTATATACTCCATGTTCTCAATAGATGATGTTCCCGCCGGAAACATTGTGCCAAGATGACTTATATCGTTATAGGTTGAGTTCCAAAACCTATATGTTGCTCTAAGAACGTCAGATGGTACATAAATATTGCCATAAAATCTATCACCGATGGCGGCTATTGCGTTTACAACGGTATATTTCCTTGCACCTTTTTCATCATTTATGAACTCATCGTTCATGTCTGAAAAAGAAATTGTACCCTCCGTCATCTTTGCAATACCTATTTCTTTTGATGTGAATGCTATTTTTTGATAACCAAGTTCTTCAAAAGAAGCGGATAACTCATCAACAGCCTCTTTTGATTTAATGGCTTGACCTTGTTTACGTGCCTTTTCCTTTGCATCCTCTTTAGATTTAGTGTCTGTATATGTGTAGCACTTACCAGAATCTCCCCATTTGAATCCTTTTTTACCGTCTGTCTGACATTCTTTAATTGGCATTATTTCACTCTCACTCCATGCCTTTCGGCATATCGTTTAAATTTTTCTCTTTGTTTAGTTAGTATGCATGGGTCTTCTATTGTACTATTTTTGTGTCGTGGTAATTCATTTTTAGCCCACGCATCTCGTGTGGCTCTAAAGCCTTCTTCATACGCGTTTATAAACCACTTTTCAGGTGGATAAGCAAAATCCTCTGCGAGTTTACTTAATTCATCGTTTCCATAATTATTTATGAAATAATAGAACTGATGTCTGTATGCTGTGTCGTTTATTCCGACCCATGTGCCAAACCATATAAATGTTTTCAAAACTTTGTGCATGAAATCATTTTTTACTTTGATTACCGCCTCATCACTATGCCTCATAATATATTGAGCCATTGGGTTTTGCGTATAATATGATTCTTGCAATATTGCTTTATAGGTCGGTCTTGCAGAGAACTTCTTAATGATATATGTAATGATATGTTCAAGAAGATATTTATCAAGTCTTCCAAGGTTTGGTTCTAAATCTATTTTCACATTATCATATTTTGAATATGTTGAAAGACACCCTTCAAGACCCTTTCTTAATTCATCATTATTGATTGCTAAATATATGGCGAACTCCGTATACTCTTTTACGTATTCACGTTGCCATTTCTTTTTTGTGTTTTCACAAATATAATCAAGCAATACAAACAATTCTTTAAGTGCGGGTTCTTTGGTTTCCCTTAAATACTTTGAAATATTATCAGGTTTTGCCTTTTTGCCTATTTTTTTGCGAAATAAATTTATACCGAGACGTAATATTCTTTTTTCGTATTCACTACGTAGAATATCCATCTTATTTCTCCGATTTCTTTTTTGCTTTTTTAATCTTCTTATCGAGTTCTTTAAGTTGTTCTTTATCGTCTTCTGTTAATTTGTCAAATTCTTTTTCGAAGAGAACCTCTTCCTCTTCTCTTGTTATTTTTCCGCCGTGTCTATGACCCGTTATTACTTTATTCTTTGCACCGTTAATTATGCCGTTTATCATTTCACGATGCCTTACGAGGGTACTTACATAATCCTCATATCTATGCTCTATCTGACCGTGTATTAAAACGAGGCTTTTTTCGAGGTCTTTTGCCTGTTTTCTAATATTATCTGCAACTTCTTTATAGTTTTTCTCTGTTTTAAAAACATTTTTTGCTACTTGGATAGTTATCGGCTGTTTTTCTTTTTCTAAAGTATCAGCCATATCCCTCATGCTTTTAATTGCGATATCTTTTTCAGCGTAATCTTTTATGAGTGCAGCGACATTATTCGAAAGAGTGAATATCTCTTTCATCCTGTTCGCATCCATATTGTTTAATGTTTTTGCCGGAAACTCATCATAGATGGTCTTCGGTTTTTCAACATTAGGTTTTTTAGGTTTTGGTTTAGATTTATTGCTTCTTTTTCTATTGCCCTTCGCCATTTTACCAATCTCCCAGTTATTCTCGTTTTTTGGCGTCTTTAATCGCTTGTGTTACAATCTTTTTAATTGTTTTCAGGTCTTCAAGGAATAATTCCCCACTTGACCACCCTTTTGCCTCATCAAAGAGAACATAAAGGTCGTTTTCTTTGTCATAGGTTAGTTCGGGGCACGCATTTGGTCTTCCACAACACATTGTATATATTTTCATATTTTTCTATCTCCTTTTTTTAAATTTTTTAGTGTGAACCGCTAAATAATGCTCTTTTGACAATATCAGGAAATTCGTTCATCGTTTGCCACACGGCTGGTCGCATGAACGGATGAAAACACGGTTTTCCTGAAGTAGATGTTCTACTTCTTGGATTTGCCACACTTCCAACTTCAAAATATTTAGTTCCGTACTCCATCGCTTCAGCATATGGCACATCAACGATTATCTGATATTTCCCATCAGCATCTTTAATATAATGAATACTCTCTTCTAAATCACCAGTTTTTCTCGGTGCATATTCTCTTGTAAGTTCAGTTGCAATTTTTACCGCTTCTTCCAATGTAGCCTTCAAATTCTTCTCATTTACTTCTTTAATAACTTCCTGAAACGCTGTAACACCGGTAATCTTTGCTCTAATCATCTTTTGCCTTCTTTATCCGCAACTCTTGTAATAATTGTTCCCTTACGCCAGAATTTTCAAATAGCGTATCATCTATTAATTTTTCTGTCGCTTTAAGTTTATTATCTAAAGATTTATCCTCTTTTTCCTTTTTAGGAACAGGAAGACTTGTTCTTGGATTTGGTTGGATTTGTTCTTTCGGGTTTTTTTCTTTCTGTTCAATCTCTTTAGATTTATCAAGAGGAATATGACCCTCGTTCATATATTCCCTTGCTTCTTCGAGGTCTATAATGTCCGCAGTTTTAAGATTTACAACAGTGGCTGCACGTTTAGCGTCTACTTCCGCTTCCGCCATTTCACCGACATATGTTGGATTGAACATTACTTCGTAATCGAACACCCTATCATCAAAATAGGCATTGAAGAGCATTTTATAAAGTTTCTCAAGTTGCGGCTTATAAATAAGTTCTTGTGAATCCCTTATATCCTTATGGTAATCAGCATATCCGGCTTCAGCACCGGTTGTCTGTCCAACCTCAACGCCTTTCAATACATGAACAGGCATTACAAGAACTGCAGCGATTGACATTATTAAATAATCGTAAAACGGAGAAGGGTCAATGGATTCTGGGTTTTGGATATCCAAATCATATGTTTCATCTCCTATATAAATATGTGGATGCTTTTCAGCAACCTTTCTCATTTCTTTCATGGTGTTTTTACTTGCACCGCTTTTAGTCCAATGAATCACACCATATGAGAACCATTTTAATATTTCACCGGTGGCTATATCAATATCCGCCTGTGAACTGATAACGTGTCTTAGAATATCTATATCCGATATTCCAAATTTTGTAAAAGCAAACTCTGTTTCCTTGAACATCAACACCCTATCTGGATGTATATATATTTTTTGTCCTGAATTTACATTATCATAGACAAGATGTTGTATTCCGAGTTTGCGGTAATAATCATTAACGTATTCGTATTTTGTTATGAACTCTGGGTTCATTCTTTTTAATGTATAAGGAATTGCTGATTTATTTGGTTTCTTAGATAAATCTGGTTTTTTTGTTTTTTGGTCATTTGCAAAAACAACAAGGCATATACCATCCCCATATACATGTGCATCCTGTTTCATCTTGTCAAGGAATGCTAAAATGTTGTTTCGTTTATTAAATTCTTTTAAAAGTGTAAGTTCAACCTGTGGTGGTCTGTTGCCCTCTTTGACATAATCCCAACCTGCACGAAAAGTATCTCGACATTTCTTTCTCAATCCTTTCATATAAAAAGGTGTGGTTAACGCCATCTTGCGTCTAAGAACAGGGGTTAATTTACTACCAGCGACCTCCATTGAAAATTTATTGGATTCCTCGCCGTAATCACTCGGTTTAAAAGGTAATGAATCCTCAACTATCTTTTCCTCTTTAGAAGGTGTCTTTCGTATATAGGAAGACAAAAAATTATCAAACATATCTCCAATTGTCGTCATATTAACCCCATTTATTTACTTTTCTAACAACATAATCGAAAAACCCCTCTTCTCTAAAAGGATTAAAATCCGTTGTTAAATATCTTATTGCGTCTACGGTATGGTCTTCTTTTTTAATCGGTTTCTCCTTATCGGAATCATACCGATAACCGAGTAATTGCTTAGTGAGTATCACGCAAGATTTGTCAATTAACACGACGTTATTTTTAAACAGTGATTTCATCCTTGCGATACCGCTATTGACATCGTTATCCGCAAAGGAATAAATTCCACTCTTGCGTTTTTCCCCAATAGGCAAACCCAAATTATACGCCTGTAAAATCAAATCAGCCGCAGATGGGTCACAATAAATCTTTTTGAAATGATAAATTTTATGTAATTCCCTTAATTTTTTTGAAAGTTCGTGTGTTGAAAGGTTTCTACCATATTCTTCTCTTTTAACTATCAAACGCTTGTCTGATGTTATACCAGCGATAATTATCGCATATGGATTTCTCAAACCCCAATCAACACCCGCTAAATGGTAATTGGTTGGTAATTCTGCAAATTCTCCCGTATGTATCTCCGGATTGAATTCTTTATATATAGCACCCTCAAATGAACCCCACGTACCATTGAGGTAACGCCTTACCCAATCCTTATCCCAAGACCTCTCAAGTCTTGCTATGTATTTATCATAATCTGGAAGGAATATGTTGTCATAGGTTGTCGTATCAATATGGATGAATCCGTCATCGTTATTTTCATAGAACGTTCTATATATCCAATGGGTTTGATTGGCGGGATTCGTTGTTAATATGCCAAATCTGTTTTCTAAGTTTCCCGTTCCGGATATACGACCCATTAACTGATTAAATATTGTTTCATCCATGTCCACCGGTTCATCTAATCCGAAGAAGTCTAAAGTATATCCCGCCAGTTTTCTCTCTTCATCGCAGGGTCTGAAATACAAGATAGAGCCATTATAGAACTCAACTTGCATTTTTGATTGTGAATGTAGTATTCTGGTAGCGAGTTTAAGTTTGATACCTGCTTTATCAACCGCTTCCTGATATTTATCCAGTTCATCTCTGAATAATTGGAATACTACGTTATTTAATGATGAAAACGTTAAAGCACCAAGTAGTCCTCGACACTTTGGGTTTTCGAGACATGTTTTAATCGCAACATGCACTAACAACATGGTTTTACCAGCCCTAAATGCACCACTATAAAGAATCGCATTAAATTTTTCACATGCGTTCATCACTTCAAGTTGCTTTGGTAAGAAACCACGCATTGGAAATGAAACCGTCATCTTCTTTTTAATATTTTCGATAAATTACCCACCTTCCGTTCCCGAAGTTTCTTTTCACGCCTCTCATTAATATATATGAATGAAGGGTATTTAAAGTTTTCGTTTTTTCTTATTTTTAAGCCCTAAATTACGCATTTCTTTCTCAATTTCATACAATTCTTGCTTAAAATTTATAGTTCCATCATTATTTTTACATGGAAACTCAATTAAATCGCCAGTTCCGTTCTCGGCAAGACCATTTCTGCAGCTATTGCAATATTTAACATTTTTGCAACCGACAGTTGTAATAAAAAGTGTTTTTCTACCACATCTTTTGCAAGTGAAATATTGTTTTTTGTTATTTATCTTTCGTTTTGTCAAGTACCATAACCCTCTCGTTAAAAATTTTGAATCTCTCTTCTTGTGAAATATCTTCATTTGGTTTTATCCCAAATTCGGCAAACCATCTCCAAAAATCAGTTTCCATCGTAGAGTTTTCCATTAAGAATCATCCTCCCATGTATAATCGTTGGTGTGACGTATCTAAATGTTCCGTCAGAAAGAATATAAAAGACCAAGAACTGATTTACCCAATGATTTGGTTGATTTTCTTTATAATGTGGATTCTTTTGACACATGCACCCAACCGAAACACCTTGTTTGGGTAGACTATCTATTGGACTGATTGTTGTAAATATCTGAGGGGTATGAACATGACCATAAAAAATATTCTTTTCATAAACAGATACGGTTTTGTTGGAATGATACTTATTCCAATAAATACCATGTATAAAATTCATATGACCAATCGTCAAAACCTCTTTGTACTCATAAGTTTTCCATTTTGATAAATCTAAATTGTTTTCAACTTCAATCAAGCCCTCAAGTTTTGGTTCTGATTCAATAAGACGATTAACTCTTTCCTCGTGGTTTCCTTTCATAAAGTATTTCTTACAATCATCTCCGAGCAATTGTTCCAACGGATATAATATATCGCCGTTAAACCGCTTGTAATCCCTCGATAAGCGACTTCCTTCTATTAGCTTGGGCTTATGCTTGTTGTAGGCAGATATCGTGTTAAAATCCATGTTATCGCCACCTAAGATGAAAATAGATGGCTTGAGGTCTTTGATTACTTTGATAAGACAATTAAATGCCCTATCATCGTGATAAGGATGATGTAAATCCCAAACACCAATACCAACATCAACGATTTCTATGTCTTTCTGTTTTTCTTTGAAGAGTTTACAATAAAAACGAGCATCTGATTCAGAAATACCAGCTTTTTTTGAAAGTTCCCCTCTCCCAATATTTGGATTATCCACGAAGAACTTCATAATATGTTGCGGGAGTATATCGTTCAATTGAACATCACATCCTTTTTTCCTTTTTTTGTTTTTATCTTATTGCCGTTGGTAATCTCCTTTACCAACTCGCCATTAATCGCAACCACATCAGCGACATCTCTCCGGTTCAAAGCCTCTATCTCCTTAACGGCTTTCATCATCATAGAAAATTTTTGCTGATGAATAAAGAACCTTCGTCTACTGACGGGTAACATCCATTCAATCTTTCTTTTCAACCTTTTTAGCCAGAATTTTCGATACTTCTTCATCATCATTACTCTCCAAAAAATCATCAAACTGTTTTTGCTCTTTACAATCTTTTCTATAAAAAGGCTTCCATTTTTCGCCTCTTTCCGATTTTTCATCTTCCACACGCCTATGTTCTCGCATGTCATCCTTTTTTTCTTCTTCGCTTTTAATATCAAACCATTGATGACCACACTTTGGGCATAGAACATCAACAGACGGTGGAAAAAACTTTATCATGTAAATCGGTCTTGATGCCTCCCTTTTTTTAATCTCAATATTTGCAACACTGTTTTCATAATCAATTAATTGTTTATGTAATGCTCTCCAAGAATTAGCCGCCATAGTTCGGTCTTTAGGTTTAACGCCTTCGTTTTTCCATATTTGCTCTTGAACCTGTAATGCTTCCTTAAGTTCCATTATCTTCGGGTCATCTTCTATATTCAAAGTATTGACATATCTACCGTAATCACCTGATTGCAAAATCTTATGAACAGATTGCCTTGTAATATCAAACCCATACATTTCTTTTACGAGTAAAGCGATATTCTTAGGCGATGGCTTCCCATCTATGTATTTTATCTTGTCATTATGATAAGCAAGTAATTCTGCGATGGCTTTTTTTATCTTATCCATCTTCTTTGGGTCTCTTCTTCCCATATCAGCACCATATCAAAAGATAGCATATAAATGCAACTGCAGTAATTAAACCACCGACTATCGCACCATCTATAAATGCAATATCAACTTGTTCCATATTCACACCTCAATTACTTCAAGTATTATTTTTTTCCCTACTTTTTTAGAAGTCACATTGTACATTTTATTTGTTTTATTATGAAAAACAGTTGTTATTCCTTTTTTAAAATCAAAAGAAATTACTTGATATTCTTTATCTTCTATTAATCTACGATACCATTCAGATTCCGTGATTAACTCCTTGTTTTCCATAATTACCCTCTTATTATATCATAACCATCGGGTAACTCAAAAGAAACGGTATATGTCTTATTGTCAACTGATTTCTTAATATGTCTTGCTTCAACTTTTACCTTTTCACCAAGAACTTCTTTTATTTTAAACATGCATTCTGGACATAGATAAAAATGCCCCTCCTCATTGTTTCTATAATGAGCAAAACTCATATAATAGAAATCAAAAAGTTCGCAACCACATCTATCACAATTTTTATCGCACATATAATTCCTCTCACGGCTTCTCCAATCTGTTTCTATATATGTTGTTGATGGTATTTAAAGTTATCTGACGTTAAGACGTGGGCAACCTTTAAATAGGATGTTTGACATATATAAGGTCGATGAGGTATTTTTTTGAATAAAGTTGAAAAATGCGGGAAGCATCTAAAAGACCCCTTGTTGATGTACAATATAATCAAGGAAGTCCAAAAAGAAGGTGTTATAGGTGAAGAGGATACAATCGTTGCACTTACTTTAAAAATAATGCTTAGATTAGTGAAAGGTGCAGATGCGACAAGTAGTAATATTGTAGTATCGGATAAATCAGGTGGAGGAAAAGACTTTTTAGTTAAATCAATTTGTAAAGTATTACTACCAGAAAAGGATTATTATCATAGAACCGGTCTGACAGAGAAAGTTTTTACATATTGGAACGCAAACAAGAAAGATTTTACGTGGAATGGAAAAGTCATACATCTTGAAGACCCTGTAGAAGACCTCATCAAATCGCAGGGCTTCAAGACTATGGCTTCAGGAAATTCAAAGAATACAGTTGTTAAAGACCAAAAGGCTGTTGATTTAAAAGTAAATGGTAAACCTGTTATTATAGTAACATCTTTTAATACGGATATTGATATAGAGGGAATAAGAAGATGGGATACAGTAAGAATGGATACAACCCAATTATTAACAGAAAACGTAATGAAAAATAGATTACTTGAAAAAGCAGGTAAAATAAAGAACGGTAGAAATCACGAACTAAGAGAAGGGTTGCATTCATTAATAACATCAAGAGAGGTTAGAATACCTTTCGTAGAGGAAATAATAAATATATTACCAGTTAATCTTTCAATGAGAACAATCAGTGGTAAATTCATGGATTATATAAAAGCAAGTGCTGTATTGTTTCAATTTCAAAGAAAAAAAAATGAAGATGGAAGTATAAATGCTACATGGGATGATTATGACTTTGCAAGATTCTTATTTGCAAAGACAAGCGGTCATCATGGGATTCCATTAAATACATCAGAAGAAGAATTTATAAATATATTAATAGAGGCAGGTATGCCTTTGTCAATAGCAGAGATATCACAAAAATTCAGTAGGTCGAAAACATGGATATATGATAATGTCCATAAAAAAGATAAATTAAAATCAACTGGTCTTATATTTGAATTGCAAGAATGGGATGAGAGAAGCAATAAAGACGTCACAAAGTATTACACGCCATTGACAAAAGAGGGTAATAAATTAGTTCCAAGTTGGGTTTTAAGGGGTTTTCCGAATCCATTCGCCGAAATCCTGAAAACCAATCAACGGGAGAAAAACGGTGAAAAAAGTCCGGTTTTACTGGTTTTTGCCAAAACCGTGTATTATATTAATAATAATAGAATTAATAAAGGATTAAATAGGTTAGGGTTCGATAATTCTTTCACACTTTTGGCAAAAACCAGTAAAACCAATAATAATAAAGAAGACTTACAGGAGGGAAAAGGGGGAATTCGGTTTTGCGGAAATGACCGAATGAATCCGCAAAACCAACAAAACCAAACTTTTCTGAGGCAAAAAATGAGAGATTTGTCTGATTTCATCAAAGACAATAAAACGTCTGGTCGTAAAATAACATATGAGTTATTGACGAGTAATTTTAGTAAAGAATTTATTGAAAAATGTAAAGAACAAAAAATGATATATATGGTAAGGGATGAATATGTTACAGATTATTAAAAAAATAGCATACTCTTTTGGTTTTGCATCTACGCTGTTGATATTACTAACACTCATATTTAGTGCAACACACGATTTTAGTGTTCACATAGTAACAAATACTTATAATGAATGCTACTTTGAAATAATATTTTATATAGGTGGACTATTTTGTTGGATGATACTTGCAGGTGATTATATACTTGGGAAGAAAAAAGAATAGAGTAATCTATCATTGTAAAGATTGTAATGCTGAGATTTGCGTGGCTGATAGGGTGCTATGGTATAATAGATGCCTAAAATGCCATTGTAATTATAAATATGGATGGAAATGATTATGTCTACAAAACAAAAAGATTTACACATCTGTCCAATTTGTAGATGTAAACAAATCCATGTAGGAGATACATGGTTGTGTACTCTATGTGATAGAGACGCATATGAAGACATAAAATGGTGTGAAAAATGGAAATTAAAAAACATGTATTAGCAAAAAATATAATTAAAGCAATTGAAAGAACATTAAATGTAAATTTACTTACAAGAAAAGCAATTATCAATAAATTGGATGTTTTTTGTAATGTTGATAGCGAAGAACCAAACCAAATCAATATTGAATACGAAGTGTATTAAAATGGAAATTAATTGTATGTATTACGAAAAGTAAAGGAGAAATAAAAAATGGATGATAAAGAACTTAAAATTATTTTAGAGAAACATAAGCTTTGGCTTGAAAATAAAAAAGAGGGTGTTCGTGCTAACCTTCAAGATATTAACCTTCGAAATGCTGACCTTCGAAATGCTAACCTTCAAGATGCTAACCTTCGATATGCTAACCTTCAAGATGCTAACCTTCGATATGCTAACCTTCGAAATGCTAACCTTCAAGATGCTGACCTTCAAAATGCTAACCTTCAAGATGCTAACCTTCAAGATGCTAACCTTCGATATGCTAACCTTCGAAATGCTAACCTTCAAGATGCTGACCTTCAAAATGCTAACCTTCGATATGCTAACCTTCAAGATGCTGACCTTCAAGATGCTGACCTTGATTTTAGTTGTTTTCCTCTTTGGTGTGGTAGTTTTGATATAGTTGATGATGGACATATAGCTAAACAACTTCTCTCTCATATTGTACGTCTGGATATTAAAGATAAAAAACTTGCAAAATGGGTTAAAACTATTCCAAAAGAGTATCGTAACGAGTTTTGTGAAAGACATGATATTGAAGAAATCTAAAAAAGGAGAAATAAAAAATGGTATGGTTAGTAACACATCAAAGAACAAAAGTAGTTCCTGGGATTTATTTGAATAAAGAAGATGTTATTAAAAAATTTCTTGATGAACATCCTACTGTTGATGAAGCAGATATTATTGGAGTATTTGATGAAGAAATGTAAAAAAGGAGAAATAAAAAATGGAAATTAATATTAGTGGTTCAATTCCAAAAGTCGTATTGCTTGATTTACTTTTATTGGCAATACTTCTTGTGAAATTGATATTGATTTAAATTAAAAATACAAGGAGGAATAGAAAATGAAATGGTATAAAAAAATAGAAGAAATTATTGAAGGTGAATTATCAGATTATTCTTATTTCGCAAAATATGAGATACACCACAACCAAGATTATTCAAATGACCCAGATGAAGAATATTATGATGTTGATATTTGGATTCTTGGCGATGAAGAAAAAGAATATCCTACTAAAACATTAAACTTTAGAGTTACTGAAGATGAAACAGAAATAGAACTTGGTGAGGATAGTTGGCAAAAATTTACAGATTATGATTATCGTATCAAATATTTCTGGATGGCTTTATTGTCATGGGAGATTTAACTCATCAAAGAGGTGTAAAAAATGATAGAAAAAATTGAAGTGTTTAAAGCTGTTTGTGATAAATGCGGTGAATCGTTTAATGTTGATGGAATGGAACTGCATTTTGATTCAGTAGAACAAACTAAGAATGAAGTATGTGAAGACGGTTGGAATAATATCAAGAATACTTGTAAGGTATATTGTCCTGTATGTAAGTCTTAATGTCTACTCATCAGACAAAAAGATAGATAAGGAGAAATAAAAAATGAATGAAAAAAATACAGAAAAACTCTTTAAAGACTTTCCAGAGTTCTTTGATGATAGAAAAAAAGGAATGATGGTAAGCCTTATGGGTTTCGGCTTCGAATGTAGTGACGGCTGGTTTGATTTAATATATAATCTATGTTCTGACATAAAAGAATGGTATCTTAATAATGAATCAAATCATCATAATGATGAAACAAATGAGATAGAACTAAAGAAAGGAATACCAAAACATTTCCAAGTTCAGCAAGTGAAAGAAAAGTTTGGTAGTCTAAGGTTTTATATCTCAGCAGCACCACAAGCTATCCATGATATGATACATAAAGTAGAAAATAGAAGTTACTATATATGCGAAGAATGTGGGAAAGATATCACAAAGATAAACTATGGGGATAATAATTATCATAGTTTTTATCGTGATGAATTATCATGGATTAGAACACTATGTGATGAATGCCTTAAAAAATTCTTAGAAAAAAGACGTTTACCAATCAAAGACTATATCAGCGATTGGCAAAAAGAGCATAACTCACCATTTGTGGAGAGATGAAATATGAATAAAATAAATATAGAAAAAATAAAAGAAAGATATGACAAAGTATTTACATACATGTCAAAGGCTGCGGCTGAACAACTATTTATGATAATGAAAAAGAATGGGCATAGAGACCCAGAAGATACAATCGTAGATGAAGAAGGGTTTGTCTATAATATCATACATGACGCACTTAATATGCTTGTAGACGAAGAGGTATGGACATCATGCGGGGGCTACGACATAAGATTAAACATTGATGATGGTAAGCTACTAATTTCAATAGACCATAACTTGATAGAGGATGAGTTGGAAATATGAGCATGGGAAAGAAATGCCCGTACTGCAACACAAGATTCAGTTGTCAAGGATGTATAATCAGACATGTAAGAAAAGACCATCCGGACAAACTAAAAGATTTTAGGAAACTAATGGGGATAAAATGAAAAGAATTAATAGAACAAAGGATAACAAGTTAACATCAATAAATGACCAAGACTTCATAGCAATCAAACAAAACAAGAATATGAAACAGTTATCAATAAAAGAAAGAGAGACGCTATTTGATAAATATAGACAGAACAGGGAACTGTTCAAAAAGGACAGACCAAATGAATACAAACAATATGCCAACATGACAGATTCTAAAGAAATAGAAGAGAAATCATCAATATTTGAATTATGGCTATTTAGGTATGTATATGGTGAACTATCATAATATTGATTTTAAGCAATTCTGAGACGTTTTAATCCAAACTGGACTAATACCATTCAGAAAGTATTAAAGTGGCTTAGAATTGATTATAGTGCTGTTTAAATCGATTTTTAGCCATAATCACCCACCTTTCCTTTACTTTCAACAAAATAACGCTCAAAATCCTTTATTTTTACGATTTTTTAAAATTTAAAAAGGATTTTTACGATTAAAACTATAATTTTTTATTCTCATACAAAATTAATGTAATTTTTTATTTACCCAAAACATAAAGGGGAACACCCACAACCCCCTTCCCTGTCTCTCATTTTGGGTATGGGGGCTTGTAATGTAGCCTTTAAGCTTTGTTCTTTTTGTCTTTAATGTTTAATGTATTAAATATTTATAATGTCTTAAAATTAGTTTATATGGCTTTTAAATTGATATGTTTTGGGTTGTAAATTAAAAAGATATTTATTTATTGAGATTTAAATATAAAAATATGATTTGTTACTCCTATAACGTGGCACGAAATGATTGAAACGTGTTACTGTTAAAATGGTAACTAATAAGCACATTATATTCTTTCACTTTTATATATCCCTTTTTATCCTTATAGTTTTAACATTTAAATATTATTAAATTGTTACTATTATATATAAAATCTATAAGTTATAACTTTTAGATAAACTTAAAAAATAAAGATTATGGTTTAAGACTTGAATATCTTAAACCTTTATTGTTTATATTTAAAAGACACTTCTTTTATGTCTTTGTTTTGTTTTAATGCTTCAATAAAGGATAATAGGTTTTTATTATTATTAACCTTTATCTTTATTATTGTGGTTTTTCTTATCATAATAGGTAATTAGCTAATAGGTTTATAAGGTTTGTTTGTAGATAAGTATGTAGTTGTATATGCATGTGTATAAAAGGTTAAGGGTCTGGGAGGAATTGAGAAAATAAAGGTTTAAGGATGTGAAATATTCCTCCCAGACCCGTAACATTAAGGTTTATTTTTATTGCGTTATATGGCGTTTAAATGTGGTTTAAATTAAAATAAAACCCTATCTCCTTCTTTATCATATACAATATAATTGTTTATTAATTCAAATGCTTTTTTGTATTTGTTTATTGTTTCCTTTGCGTATACATTAGCACCAGCACCACAGATAAAATTTTTATCTTTATCTAATATCTCTAAAAATCTGTGTTTATTATAATATCCAGATATATATGTTTTATATTTATATCCAGATTCTTTTATTAGCTTTTTAAATTCTTTTAAAGATATTTCTTTTTTATTCATTTATTCCACATCCTTTATATTTTTAACTTCATAATTATTTATTTCTATTAGTTTATTTAATTCCTCTTTATCCATCGCTAAACCTATAAGTTGTTTCCTATAATGTAATTCGTAATCATTATTTGTTTTATCATGTATTACATTAACTTGAATTTTATTTGTTTCGTATTTCTTTATTAATGTATAGCAGTTAACGCAATACCCTTTTACCCTTGCACGATTCGTGCATTTATCTATTTTACATTGAATATTGTTATCCCTATATTTTTGTTTAGATTTAATCATTTATATCAACATCCTAAATTTAATTCTTTATATAAATATCTTTTTAAACTTGATTCTATTTCTCTGTTTGCGATATCTATAAGACTTGAGACATCCGTATCAACACATTTGAAATAATAACCTAAAACACTATTTGCAATAATGCTTATAGGGTATTTGTCAATTGCATTTAGTATTAAAGAAGGCACATAATAAGACTCTTTTATATGCATTTTAATATGATTATTATCTTTAACTTCTTTAAGCATGGTGCAATACCAACAGTCACCCTCAGAAGGTTTATTTAATTCCCTATTTGTAAGTTTTTGCATATAACCTTTTATGTATTTATTTACATCTTTTTTAAGTTTATTTATTTGTTTTATTTCTTTATTTGGGTTTTTATAATTTAAAGGTGCTTCAAATAGTGTTTCCATTTTTTCGGTTTCATTTTCCATTTTTTTTCACATCCATTTTTAACCCTTAATACTCGGGGTTCTTTATATTACTTTCGATTTTATTGTCGATAATTTTAATTTTCTTATTTCGGTTTTTGTCGAAATAAGTTTTAAATAAATATTCCTCATATTTCTTTGGTTTATATTTCTTCATGTATCTGATAAAGTTTATTTCATTACGTGTATATTCCATTTTATCACCTTTAAAAATAAACCCTTTCTGATAATAGTTTTAAATCCTTTGTATATCCATATTTGAATATATACATCCCTAAACTTATTTTTTCTTTTTCCATATACATCGCCTCATGTAATAGTTATGTAACATATCGTTTATAAATGTTTCGGGGTAAAATAACATTTTGTCAAAATTTAATAAGTTATATAAACCCGATATGTAATTTCGTCATTATGGTGAAGGGTCAAAGAATAAAAAAATTAAGCATTTTATATAATAATATGTTATTAAATACATTATTAATATATATAAACCTTTTATTTTATATTATTACTTTTATTGGTTTATTTAAAATAAATCATTTAAATAATAAATATATGTATACATACAGATATGTATGCATGAACCCGCACCCACCGACAAACTACTCATACGCCGACAAACTACACGCCGACAAAATAAACATTTTGTTAAATGTTTGTTGGTAAATTTAGAAACTTATATAAAGGTGTAAGTTATTTCGGGTTTGTGATTGAAATGAACAAAAAGGAAATAGAAAAACTAAAGGAAATAATTAAGGCTGAAGAAAAGATATACGATTTTAACGATTATATTGAAAACTATATGGATGATTCGGATTTAGAAGAGATTTTGGATGTTGACGAACTAAGAGAATATCTTGAAGGTTTAAACGAAGATAATGACATAACATTTACAGATGTTATTTATTATTCAAATGCTATTGAATATTTAAAAGAGAATGACCCAAGTTTAAAAAATAGTTTAGAAATTGCAGAAGAATATGGTTATTCGCTAACAAATACTAATAGCGAAACCCTCGCAAGTCTTTTAAAAAGCCAAAACAACCTTGAAGATTACTACGAATTTGTTGAATCCGTTTGTAATGAGTGCGAGGAGATGTTTAAAGATGAATAAAGAAGAACTTAAAAAGATTTTAGATAATCATAAAAAGTATTTAACAACAGGAAATGTTGAATTAAAGGCTGATTTACAATATGCGGATTTGCGAAATGCGAATTTGCAAGATGCGAATTTGCGATATGCGAATTTGCAAGATGCGAATTTGCGATATGCGAATTTGCGA
>CAZQXW010000022.1:27796-29784 GCA_964597365.1 uncultured Thermoplasmatales archaeon
ATTTGGATTTTTCATGTTTTCCTCTTTGGTGTGGTAGTTTTGATATAAAAAATGCTGATAGATTAGCAAAACAACTACTTGGACATCTCGCAAGAATGAGTGTCGAAAACAAGCAACTCGCTAAGTATCTTAAAGAGATACCGGAAAAATATGCAAATGATTTATGTAAAAGACACAACATTGAGAGGGTTTAAACCATGCAAATAAGCAACCATGAACAACTTATGCTTGAAATATATATTCCTATGAGAAACAGATTAAAAAACAGATTGCAACGGGATATAGATTTAGCCGAACAAATCGAATATAACATTAAACATATTAAAGGCGAACCTGCATATAAGCAAGAAGCACGTAAGACCCTTGCAGAACTTAAACGAGAACAGTGTTTAGAGCCACGTAGAGGCAAAAAGAAATAAAATAGGTATCTTACCATTGGAGAGATAAAAATGTTCTCAGAAATCGTTAAAACGAAAATAATAAATATGTGTAAGCAACGGTTTACAATATCGGACAACGTAATTGTTTGGGATGAACGATATGACGAAGACGTAAATTTAGAAACTTATATAAACAAGGACAAACATAAAGGAATTGTGAAAAGATGAGGAAACAAAAAAATAATCAACCAATCGCAAAAGCAACCAATTTCCCACTATTTGGAATAATCGTGTTACTAATTATAGGAATCGTAACACTAGCTTATTTTTTATATAATAAATATAAGGAGATGAAATAAATGGAAATAAAAATAATTATACCAAATAAAATATATGAAGAAAATGAACATCATATTAACGACCTGTTAAATGAACTAAACGAAGTATTGGGTCGTATGTCTGAAGAGATAGAAATATTAGAGCGAGAGTGATATGCATGAAAGAAATAAAAAGCAAAAATCAACAAAAATATAGTTGGATAGAAGAACTTGAGGCTGATGAAATAAAAGACGCATTATATGATGCGGTTGAAGAAATCGACAATTTAAAAAAGGCATTAATTCTCAATGATTCAAAAAGTTCGATTTGTCTTTCGAAGAATACGAAGGGCGTGAACTTTGATGTTAAAGTATATGATGATGACCCAACAACAGCAAAAGCAAAAGCACTTGAACTTTTCACTGATTTAAAAAAGAGGTTTGGTGAATAAAATGAAAGAAATAAATATAAAAATAAAATGTGACAATTCAGAACTAAATGAAGCGATTGAGAAATCTATTGAAAAACTTGAAAAATTAAAAAAATTAAAAGAAGAAACAAAGGTAAAAGATGAAAAAAGAAGTTTTAAGGTTGGCGACAGAGTGAAACATGAAAAATATGGTACAGGAATACTTCTTAAAACCAACATGTTTAAAGATTCTATTACAGATACGGAGTTTGTGGTTATATTCGATAAAAAACAAGAAGGCGGACATGACGCTGACCTTGGTGATGATTTAGATAAGCGTTGCTTTTGGTTTGCGGAATGGAGGGCTGAAGAGGAGTTGGAAGTGATAAATTGAAAAAGAAATCAAACTTTGAAGACCCATTATTTAAAGCTGAAAACGACAAACTTGAAGCACAACTTGAAGCAAAGAGGGAAAAAGAACATGTTTATTGAAATCCTTTTATTCTTTTTCTTTTGGTGTATAATGTCAGGGGCATGGCATGAAACTATGCATTGTTTCGAGGGAGAACGACAGATACATAGGTCGACAAATATGTGGCTTGTGTTGCATCCTGTTCCATCACTACATTATAACTTGTTCACATGTGATAATAGACAACTCGTGGCTCTCGCTGGTGGGCTTTATACAAGTTTTACCTGTTCGATACTTAGTATTTGTTCATCGCTGTTTGGATATTCTTATCTCGCATGGGTGTTTCTGACCTTATCATTTGTCCAACTTGGATATGGTTTGTGGGAAGGGTTTTATAAGCCATTAAAGTATCGTTACATAATCTATATTAGCATAATTTTAATAATGTTAATTGTGAGGTTGATATAAA
>CAZQXW010000023.1:0-27997 GCA_964597365.1 uncultured Thermoplasmatales archaeon
AAAACGCAAAAAAAGAGGGAAAAGCCCTTGCAATAGGTCTTCTTGGAAACTGTGCTGATATATTCCCACAACTATACAAAATGGGATTTGCGCCTGATGTTGTAACTGACCAAACTTCTTCTCATGATGAACTAAATGGATATGTTCCAGCAGGCTATTATGGGAAAAATATTGATGAAGCTTATCAAATGAGAAAAGATGATCCTGAAAAGTATATCAAACTGTCAATGAAATCGATGAAAGATCACTGTGAAGCAATGGTTAATTTCCTGAAGAAAGGATCGATTGTTTTTGATTATGGCAATAACTTAAGAGGGCAAGCAGAAAAAGCAGGTCTCAAAGAGGCTTTTTCATATCCTGGGTTTGTTCCTGCATATGTAAGGCCACTTCTATGTGTTGGGAGAGGGCCGTTCAGATGGCTGTCTCTTACTGGAAATCCTGATGATATCTTAAAAACAGATAAAGTTGTAACAGAGTTGTTTCCAGATGATTTTGTGTTATCAAATTGGATAGAGCTTGCTGAGAAATACTTGCCATGGGAAGGACTTCCAGCTCGTGTTTGTTGGCTTGGATATGGTGATCGTGAGAAATTTGCGCTTAAAATAAATGAGATGGTAAGACAGGGTGAAATTGGACCTATTGCAATAACAAGAGATCATCTTGACACTGGGAGTGTTGCATCGCCATATAGAGAAACCGAGAGCATGAAAGACGGATCTGATTTTGTTGCAGACTGGCCTCTACTAAATGCGCTTCTAAACTGTTCAGCTGGTGCAGATAATGTACAAATCCACAATGGTGGCGGGGTAGGTATTGGTCTTTCGACTCATGCTGGAATGGTAGTTGTTTGTGATGGCTCAGAAGAAACTGATGATAGGATAAGAAGGGTCTTTAAGACCGATCCTGGAATTGGTGTTATCAGGCATGCTGATGCAGGGTATTCTGAAGCGATAGATGTAATTAAAAATTCAGATATTAACTCACCAATGATTAAAAATAAGAAAAAGTAGGTCTATTCTAAACTTCCTATTCCTTTTTCTACTGCATCAAGTATTTCACAGCTTTTTACTAGTTCTTTCATCTTAGTGTGATCTGGATAAAGAGGTCTGTCTACATCAAGAAAAGCTACATGTTTACGAACAACTTTTTTTGCAGTTTCAACTCCTTTTCCAAACTTGTATTCTCTAAAGTCAAGAGCTTGTGCTGCAGCCATCATCTCTATTCCGAGAATTCCATATGCATTATCAATTATCTGGAAATTTTTAATTGCAGTATTCATTGCCATTGAAACAAAATCCTCTTGATCTGCTGCCGCGGGAATGCTCTGTATAGAGGCAGGGCTTGAAAGAATTCTCTGCTCCACAATTAAATGATCTGCAGTGTATTGACTAAGCATAAGGCCTGAAAACATACCAGCACCTTTTGTAAGAAATGCTGGCAGTCCAACGCTAAGGGCAGGATTATTTAATCTGTTCATTCTTCTTTCGCTTAAGATACACACCATTGTAATTGCAGTTCCGGCCATATCCATGGGAAGTCCCATTGGTGATCCTTGAAAGTTTGCACCAGAAAGTTGTAAGTCTTCATCTGGGAAAAACACAGGATTATCTCCCACGCCGTTAAGTTCGATTTCAATTTGTTCACGAGCCCAACGAAGAGCATCATGAGCGGCACCTATTACTTGTGGTGTTGAGCGCATGGAATACGCATCTTGTACTTTGCATTTCATCTTGCCTTTTTGTAAGTCTCCATCTTTTACTAGTTTGCAGATCGCTTTGGCGCTTCTAATTGCGCCTGAAAAACCACGTGCTTCGTGTAATTTTGCTGTATATGGTTTCATATTTGCTTTTAGGGCTTCAAGACTCATTGAAGCTGCGATTTCTGCTTGTTTTAAGAAATTATTTGCATCATATAAGAAAATCGCACTCATGGCTGTAAGAACATTGCAGCCATTTATTATCGAAAGACCATCTCTTGCTTTAAGGCCGGGAATCTTTATTCCTGCCTTTTTCATTGCTTCTTTTCCGTCGAGAAGTTTGCCTTTGTAATATGCTTTTCCCTCACCCATCATGAGAAGTGCAATTTGTGACATTGGTGCCAAATCACCACATGCTCCAACACTTCCTTTTTGACAAACATAAGGAGTAACACCTTTGTTGAGCATTTCAACAAGGGTCAGTGTAATCTCAGGCCTGCAACCACTTTGCCCATGTGCATGAACATTTATTCTTGCAAGCATTGCACCACGAATATATTCTACTGGTGCAGGATCACCTATCCCAGCTGCATGATTATAAACTAAGTATTTTTGAAACTCTTTTATTTGTTTTTCTGTTAATACTACTTCTGAAAACTCTCCAATGCCTGTGTTTACTCCATACATTATTTCATTTGCTTCTATCTTTTTTTCAAGCATTTTACGGCATTTTTCTATTCTCTTGAGTGCTTTTGAATCAAGTTCTACTTTTTCATTATTTCTTGCAACATCTACCACTTGCTCAATTGTAAGCCCTGATCCTTTAACTAAGACAGTCATAATCTTTTATCCTCCCTATAAGAATGATTTGTGGAAAACCGTATAAATAATCATGTATTAAACTTGTTTGCCTTTCTTATAAGTAAAATTTTAAATATAATGGTTTTTTTAGGGTGCTCGATAAAAATGGTAGATTTAGGGCCAAATATAGTAACAGATGCAAGTTCTTTAATAAAAGATATGCTTGGATTACCGGAGTTTCACTCTAGTATATTAGCGTCAGTTATTTTCTTTTTATTATTCTTCGTATTAGGCTGGATAATCGAACATGTTTTTGAGCATTATTTCAAAAAGCTTGCTGCAAAAACTAAGACAAAGATAGATGATGAAATATTAAATAATGTAAAAAGACCGATTTATGTTTTGGTTGTATTCTTCGGGTTTTTTTATGCCTATATTAATTTGCAGCCTTTCTTTATTACAGATGCAGGTATACAAAATACTATAGCAGCAATTTTGCAATTAATCCAAATACTGCTTGTTGCTTATATCTTTACTAGAGTCACTAATGTACTCTTTGCTTGGTATGCCGAGCGACAAGAAAAAAAGAAGAAAACAAGTCAACACATTTTGTATGTATTCAGAGGGATCTTTAATGCAATTGTATATCTTATAGCGTTTTTTGTTTTTATGGCGCTACAAGAAATTGATTTAACTGGTCTTGCAATAGGTGCGTCTGCCACGGCAATTGTAATCGGTTTTGCACTTCAACATATGCTCAGTGATTTCTTCAGTGCATTTTCAATTTATTTTGATAAGCCCTTTGAAGTTGGAGATTTCATAATAATCGGCGATTATGCTGGAACTGTTAAGAAAATAGGCATGAAATCTACACGTGTACAACTACTCCAGGGAGAAGAGTTGGTTCTTTCTAACAAGGAACTAACTACTGCAAGCATTCGCAATTTTAAGAAAATGCGAAAGCGAAGAATCAATTTTGGCTTTGGAGTAACTTATGATACTCCTCTTGCTAAGCTTAAGAAAGTAAATCAAATAATTGAAGATATTATCAACCCTGATACATTAGAGTTCGTTGATAGACTAGATAGAGTACATTTTACAGAATTTGGAGATTTCAGTTTAAACTTTGATGTTGTATATTATCTAAAAACCCAGGATTATGCAAAATATATGGATACACAACAGGACATAAACTTTAGAATCAAAGAAGCCTTTGAAAAAGAAAAAATAGAGATGGCGTTCCCAACACAAACCATCTTTGTAAACAAATAATCTTTTTTTCCTTTTTATAGCCCCGTAGTGTAGCGGTCAATCATCAAAGGTTCTGGACCTTTGGACTCCAGTTCGAATCTGGACGGGGCTATGCAATTATTCTAGCATTTTTACAGATATATCCTCATTTATATCTATAAGAGCTCCCTCGCCCCGTTTGCCTATACTGCAATTTACAAAAACAGTATCATCAATTTTTTTAAAACCAGGAGCCTCGTGTATATGTCCACTTAAAACAAGACGTGGTTTGTGTTTGTCAACAATACTTCTTAATTCTTTGCTTCCGCCATGCATTCCAATAAAAATCTTATCTACTGTTTCATAGGGTGGTACATGTGTTACAAGTACTGTTTTTTTATCTATCATTTTTTTGTCTGAAAGAAGTTTAAAATCATTAGGATTTACACCACTAACACCTACAAATTTTACTCCTTTTTTAACAACTTTTTTAAGCTCAATTCTTGTTGCTTTACTAGCATCTATTCCTTTTTCCACATCTATTGAATCAATATTTCCAGTAACTGCAACTGTTTCAGTTGGTATTTGATTTAAAAAATCCTTTGCAACATCTGCAGGTCCATATTGTGTAATATCGCCGCATACTGCTACTAAATCCGGTGAGTATCTTTGTATATTTTTTAAAACGATGTTTAACCTATGCTGTGACCCATGTAAATCTGCAACTGCATATATCTTCAATATTTTCACCTGTTTTTATGTTGGCATTATCGGATCTTCGTAAATAGATCGCAGGTAATCAAATTTTTCTTCAAAGATTTCTGCTTGTTTTTGGATTACTACTTCTGCATCGTTTATATCCATTTTATCTACTTCTGTAGCATAGCTTACAAAACGACCTATCCAAAGAGTTTTTAATGAATCTAATAGCAGATATTTGTCAGAGTCTGTTCTTACGTTTTTCCATGCTGCTGCATAATTATAAACGATTTCTGTCCAAAGTTCTGAATCAAAATTATTGCCGTTGCCTACAATTCTTTCTAGATCAAGCATTATGCTATCTGGTAGATATTGTTTCATGATGTTTTTTGTTGTCTGAAATTCTGATTTAAAACTATTTTTCATATCTTGTATATCTACTTTTACAGGTATGGGCTTTGGGCTAAAGCATTCTCTGTAAAACTTTGTTTTAAAACGACTTGGATGTGATTTCCAATATTCTTCATAGTATTTTGCAAGTTCAAACATACTTCCTGTAACTTTTCTAAACATAGGAATTAGGAATTTCTCTGGTTCTAAGTAGTGTGTTGTTGATTCATGGATTTTTAATGAAAATAATCCTTCTTTTACATACATTCCTTCTGCTGCAGCAACAGTTAAAATAAATATATCTACACCAAAATCTGGTGGAAATAGCGGATGATTACGTAATAACTCGTATAGGTGTCTAGATATTGCGTATTCCCCTGCAATTGGCTGGCGAATATCTATTCCATAAAGTGCTCTTGTAAAGGGATATACTAAGTTGTTTGTAATCACACCGTCGTTTTTATCACGGATGTAATATGGTACAGTTAAATCAGCACGACCATAGACAATAGGATTTGCCATCATTGGTATCCATCGGGGTTTGATGCTTAGAAGGTCTCCGTCTACTAGTAAAACCATTTTAGCATCGCATTCATGTGCTATTTCAAAGATGGTCATTACTCCTGAGCCTTTTCCTTCGCTTATAATGTCGCTTGTTACAATCTTTTTTACAGATCCATATGGCTGAAATAGATTTACTGCTTCTTCTGTTTCGTCTGTAGAATCTGCAAGGCTGATTACTATTGCTTTTGAATGCTCTGGAAAATAACGATATAAACCTTCATTTATGACATTTAAGACATTTAGAACTGTTGTCTCAACATTTTTACAAAGTACACCGACAACAATATCAGTTTGACCGATTTCTTTACATTTTTCTAAAACTTCTGGCTTTAGAGTAAGCCCTCTATTCCAATCTTGATTCATCCCATCCACACCTTAAATGTTTATTATGTATCAAAATGCTTTCTAATTACTTTTACGATTTATTATCTTCTACTACAACTTCCAATAGTTGCTCACGTATCTTACGACGTGCGCTTAGGGTTCTAAGCCAATCGGGAATACGTGTTCCAACAGGTTTTCTAAGATAACTTGTACCTGCGTTCATGATTTGTCTGCTGAATTTTTCAACCATGCTTTCTTCTATGTGTCTTTCATATCTGAAGGTATTGAAATGCGCATCTGCATGATACTTACGAATTGCATCTCGTGCATGGCGTACATATAAAACACGTAACGCAATCAAACTTTCTTTGGAGACTTCAACATGGTCCTCTTCTATTAAAACACGAAGTAGGGTTTTTAGTATGTCTCCAGTCATTTTCATAAGACCTTTTTCACCGGTTTTACCAACACGCTGATGTTTATGGTCATAAAAACCGAGATCTACTTGGCATAAGCTCTTCATGGAAACATTACGATACATCTCAGACATAATACCTACTTCTAACCCCCAATCTCCAGGTAAATCCACGTCTCTTGCAAGATCATGGGTTAATGCAAATTCTCCTGCGATAGGATAACGAAATGATCGCAAGAATCTTACAAAAGAGGTTTCATGGCCAATGTTGTCTACAAAAGCACGAAGTAATGGATGTAAAAACAAACGGAAAACTCTGCCGTACATTATTTTTTTCTCAAGATTGACACGGGCATAATATCCTTTGCTAAATTTAAAATCAAGTTCTGGTTCTACAATTGGATACAAAAGTTTTGTAGGAATCATTTCATCATAATGAAGTACATCTGCATCATGAAGGGCAATTCCATAAGACTTTATACTTGCAATACCCATGGCAAGCCAAACATCTCTGCCTTTTCCTTGGTATCTTAAAAGGTTTATACCTTCAGACTTAAGGCCTTCTAATAGTT
This sequence comes from uncultured Thermoplasmatales archaeon, assembly GCA_964597365.1. Lineage (GTDB taxonomy): Archaea > Thermoplasmatota > E2 > DHVEG-1 > DHVEG-1 > CAZKUB01. Next base: position 6,692 of record CAZQXW010000023.1, read on the forward strand.
TGTTTACCTTTGGGCCGTTACACCACATCACTAAATGAGGGATTTCTAAGTCTTTAAAAAAACGTTTAACATGTCGGAACTCTTTTTCGTTTTTTGCAGCAAGTGGTATTACTATTTCATTTAGATATTTGCATTTGTTAAGTCCTTTTGAAATAGTTTCTAGAGCATCGTTTTTTATCTCTTTATAAAGCATTGGCATTATAAGGGATACTGGACGGTCAACTGTTGCATCGGATACTGTTTTCATCAACTTCTTTTTATTAACACTTAAATCATGAAGAGTTGTAATTTCTTCTTGTTTCATATCCAAATTAAATCACCTCAAATATATTCCAATATTTTCTTCAAATCATTAGTCACAACATCAGCACAATCATTAACGTCGGCAGGAGCGTTAAAAGCAATGCCTAGACCTGCTCTTTTTATCATTCCTGCATCAACTCTTCCGTCACCTACCGTGACTGCTTCTTCGACTGAAAAACCGTGTCTTTTACATAGGTCTTCTAAGACCTTGCTTTTACAGATAGAATAGATGTTTCCACTGACAAAATCGGGAATTAGGCTTTTGTTGTTAATTTCTAATTCACCTGTTATAACACCTTCATTTGATATAAGGTTATTGGCAAAAGCATAGTCAAAACCAAGTCTTTCTTTTAAATCGTTTGCAAGAAGCAAGTAGCTATCAGTTGCAATTGCACATATTATGTTTTTTTCTTTTATTTTTTCAATGATTTTTTCAAGATTTGGCTGAAGTTTTACACTTCTAAAAACATTGAGATAATCGTCTACTTTGTAATCTTTGGAAAGCTTTGCGATTTCAATGCTTCTTTCGTAAAATTGCATGGACTCATCTTTTATAAGTCGCCACAGTTCGTCTACAAAACCATATTTTTCTGCGATTACAAAGATTCCTCTTCCATTTAGAAGTGTACCGTCCATGTCAAAAAGTAATAGTTTGTAATCTGATTTATTTTCTCTCATAGCACCATGTACAAGTAATATATATTTTTTTAAAAGTTTTTACCAAAATCAAATAAATAAAAAACATATTCAGAAAAAACATTATGCCAGTTGTAACGTTTGATTATGAGGATTACATAAGCCTTTTGGGGCAAAAAATCTCAAAAGAAGAAGTTCTGGAAAAAATCCCAATGATTGGTGCAGATGTCGACAGAGTTGAAAAAAATGAACTTAGTATAGAGTTTTTCCCTGATAGGCCGGATCTTGCATCAGTTGAAGGTATTTCAAGAGCATCTCGTGCTTTTTTTGGCTATGAAACCGGTTTTAAAAAATATGATGTCAAAAAATCAGATATAGAAATTACAGTCGAACATTCTGTAAAAAAAGTAAGACCATATGTTGTAACTGCTCTTGTAAAAAATGTAACTATGACTGATGAGCTGATAAAATCACTTATGGATTTACAGGAAAAACTTCATATGGGTCTTGGGCGAAACCGTAAAAAAATAGCAATCGGTGTTCATAATTTTGAGCCTGTAGAGCCTCCTTTTTTATACAAGGCAGTTGACCCTAACAGTGTTCAGTTCGTGCCGCTCAATAAAGTAGAATCAATGACAATGGCAGATATCTTGAAAAACCATGAAAAAGGAATGGATTATGCTCATATACTTGAGGATTTTGATAAACATCCAATAATTTTTGATAAATACAACAATGTTCTTTCTTATCCGCCTATCATTAATGGCAGTCTTACAGAGGTTACACCTTTTACAACTGAGCTTTTCATAGATGTCACAGGTACTGATAAAAAAGCAATTAATTATGCTTTAAACATTGTAGTTACAGCTCTTGCAGAAAGAGGTGGGGCGATTTATAGTACAACTGTAAAAGATGGAAATGAGACTTATGTTACTCCTGATCTTAAGCCAAGGGAGATGAGTGTTTCTATTGATTATGCAAATAAGATACTAGGGACTGATTTTGGTTTTAAAGAAATAGAAAAATGTCTTTCAAAAATGGGTTATGATTCAAAAGAAGAATCTGATAAAAAAATAAAGGTCTTAATACCTGCTTATAGGGCAGATATTCTTCATGGAATAGATATCATTGAAGATATTGCAAAAGGATATGGTTATGAAAATTTTGAATCAGATTTTCCAACCTCTCTTACTTTTGGAAAAACCCTAAAAAACCATGCTCTTCATGAGGCAATAAGAACCAGTATGATAGGTCTTGGTTTTAATGAGGTTACAACTTTTACGATTTCAAATGAGGCTGATGAGTACAAAAAAATGAGTATTTCTGAAAAAACTCATGTAGAGATACAAAACCCTATCGGTGAGGAATTCTCATGTTTGCGCACAGGTCTTATTCCTTCGCTTCTAAAGATTTTGACTGAAAACAGACATCACTCGCTTCCTCAGCAGATATTTGAACTTGGAATTGTAGTTGATGAAAAATTCAAAAATAAGTACAATCTTGCGTTTGCAAAAATAGACGCAAAGGCAAACTTTACAGAATGCAAATCATATGCAGAAGCGGTAATCAGAGATATCGGTCTTGATTTTAAAATAAAAGACTGCTCTCATCCTGCTTTCATAGATGGTCGTTGCGCTACAATTGTAAGAGAGGGCAAAGAAATAGGATTCTTTGGTGAACTTCATCCTAAAACCATTGCAAACTTTGAACTTGAATATCCAATAATTGCTTTTGAACTTCAAACACAATAAGATTAACATGGCAAAGATTTGTAGTAAATGTAAAAAACCAGCTTTTACCTATATCAGGTATAATGGCACTCATCTTTGCAGAGATCATTTTATCCAGTATTTTGAAAAAAGAGTAAAAAAAGACCTTAAAAAACAGGGAAAAACTGATAGCAATAGCAAAATTGGTGTTGCTATTTCTGGTGGTAAAGACAGTGTAGTGGCTCTTCATATTATGAATGCTATTTTTGAAAAAAGACCAGATGTAAAACTGTATGCAATAACAGTTGATGAAGGAATCAAAGGATATCGTGATGAAAGTATCAAATATGCCTCTGAAAACTGTAAAAAACTCGGAATCAACCATTACATAGTATCTTTTAAGGATTTAATTGGAACCACTATGGATAAGATTGCAACAAAGAAAAATGAGTTAGGCGAATGCAGTTATTGTGGCGTATTCAGAAGGGTCTGTTTGAATCAAAAAGCAAAAGAGTTAGGTCTTACTAAACTTGTTACAGGACATAACCTTGATGATATGGCACAGTCGATCCTTATGAATTTTGTAAATGGTGATATGAAAAAGCTTGCAAGGCTGGGTCCACATAAAAAAGTACAACCCGGGCTTGTGCCAAGAGTTTTGCCTCTTAGAACTATTCCTGAGAAAGAAAATGCTCTTTACGCCATTGCAAAAAATATTAGTTTTCATGATGATGAATGTCCATATGCACAAAGAGCGCATCGTGGAAACTTTAGAGATATCGTAGATGACTTGGAGTACAAAACGCCAGGAACGCGCCATAGTATTTTAAACAGTTATGATGCAATCAAAGACCTTTTATTTGAAAAGTATCCTCCTGCAGACTTGAACAAGTGTAAATCTTGTGGTGAGCCTACTTCCCAAGAAATGTGTAAAGCATGTATTTTGAAGCAAAAAATAATTTAGAAAACATCAAAAACATTTTTATTTGAAGTTGTGCTGACCGTTACTAGACATTGAAATGGAATATCTTAAACTAAAATGTCCACCTCTTGATAATCTACTCGGGGGAGGAATAGAAAGTGGAACAATTACCGAAGTCTACGGTGAAGCAGGTAGCGGTAAGACCAATGTATGTCTTCAAGCAACCCGTGAATGTGCATCAAAAATTGGAAAAGTTGCATTTGTAGACTCAGAGGGTATTTCTTTTAAAAGACTCGAACAAATGTGCAAAAAAGGCTACAATTACAAGGATGTGCTTAAAAAAATCCTATTCTTTTGCCCAAATTCTTTTGAAAATCAGGAGAAAATACTAAATGATATTGTAAGAAGAGATGATATAAAACTAATAGTTGTAGATACTCTAAATATTTTTTACAGGATAAATCTTGAAGATGACAAAGAAGCAGCGATGAGGTCGTTTCTGAGACAAATGGCAAATCTTCAGATTAAATCACGTGAAAAAGATATGTTTGTGTTAGTTGCAGAACAAGTATACACCGACAAAAACGGTGATATAAAACCATTTACACACCGCGAGACAGAACACATGATTAAGACAAGTATGAAACTTGAAAAAATAGAAATCGGAAAACGCAGAGCAACAATTATGAAACACAGGTCTCAACCTGAAGGAAAACAAGCAATGTTTTCGATTTTATCAGAAGGCTTGAAATAAAATGAAAAAGGTTTTTAATTGGCTTAACGAAAGCAGCTATACAGAGCCTCTTTCACCAGCCTGCAAGATGTGTGCAAAAGGCTCAAAGATGGTTGTTCTCATAACTGGCCTTTGCCCTGCACATTGTTTTTATTGCCCTTTAAGCTCTGAAAAAACAGATAAAGATAGAATATTTGCTGATGAATGGGAACTTGATACAGAAGAAGATGTTGAAAAACTTTTAAAAGAAGCAGAACTCATTAAAGCAGAAGGTGCAGGAATTACCGGCGGAGATCCTCTTGTTGTATGGGGGAGAACTAAAAAATATATCAAACTTTTAAAGGATTATTTTGGCCCCGATTTTCATATTCATCTTTATACATCTGGGCTGAAAAACCATGAAAAAGCAGTTGATTTAGTAGAAGCAGGTCTTGACGAAATTCGTTTTCATCCAATGATTACAATGTGGAATAAAATGCAAGAAGTTTCATTTTATGATACGATTTCAAAACTTGTTTCAATGGACTGTGATGTAGCTTTAGAAATACCTGTTATTCCTGGTAAAAAAGAGGATATTTTACAATTAATCAAATGGGCAAACAATCTTGGTATAAAATGGATTAATCTAAATGAGCTTGAATACTCTGAAACAAATGCGGCATTTTTAAACGATAAAGGATTTGCTGTAAAAGATGATATTTCATCTGCGGTAAAACAAAGCCAAGAAACAGCATATGAAATAATAAAAGAAACAACTGATTTAGAAATTGGAGTACATTATTGCTCTTCTTCTTTTAAGGATGGAGTTCAACTGAGAAATAGAATAAAGCGAAGAGCAAAAAACATTGCAAGACAACTTGATATTATAACAGAAGATGGAACAATTCTGAAAGGAATAATTACTTCACAAAATAAAACACCAAAACAAATTTATGAAATCTTGCTAAAAGATTTTGGAATAGAAAACAAGGACATTTCTATTGACAAAGAAAAAAACAGACTCGAGATAAGTGTAGAAAAACTTGAAGAAATGCTAGATGAACTAAAAAGTAGCGGTTTTGATTGTTTTATAGTAGAAGAATATCCCACGGCAGATCGGCTCGAGGTTGAAAAAACTCCTCTGTAAACTCTACTGAAAAGCTTTTATATATGACCCACATTCAAGGCTTTACAAATTTAATAGATATGTTATATCTATGAAAGCTTGAAAATAAGGAGGCTAAAAAGAAATGCCAATGTATGTAAAATTTCAGACACCAAAAGAGTTACAGGATTTAGCCTATGATCTTGTAGAAAAAGCTCGAGATAGTGGAAAAATCTCCAAAGGTGCAAATGAAGTAACAAAACAAGTAGAACGCGGACAGGCAAAACTCGTTGTCATGGCAGAGGATATTACACCTGAGGAAATCCTAGCACATATGCCAGTTCTTTGCGAGGAAAAAAACATTCCTTACACATATGTACCTAGCAAAAATGAATTGGGAAATTCTGCAGGCTTAAAAGTAACAACTGCGGCTGTTGCAATTCTAAACCCTGGAAAAGACAAAGGCGGAATTGAAAACATAGTCAAAAAAATTGACTCAGTTAAAAAACAGTGATGAAAGATGGCTGTAGAAGGAACACCTTGTGAAGTTGTAGAAATCATTGATCGTACCGGTATGGCTGGTGAAGCATCACAGGTAAAAGTAAGAGTTCTTGATGGAATTGACAAAGGTAAAATTATAACAAGAAACGTAATTGGACCTATTCAGCTCGGTGACATATTGATGCTCAGTGAGACACAACGTGAAGCAAAAAGACTTGGCGGACCAAGATAAGAGGAGCATGATTTTAAATGGTTGAAAGAAGAAAATGTTCGTTTTGTGGAAATGAAATCGAACCAGGAACGGGTAAAATCTATGCTAAAAAAGATGGCACAGTTTATAATTTTTGTAAAAACAAATGTCAAAAAAATATGCTTGAATTAAAGCGCATTCCTCGACGTGTCCGCTGGAGTAAGCATTACTCTAAAAAATAATTTTTTTTCTTATTTTTTCATATAAACAACTGTGAAGGAGAAGTTTATAAAAGATTAGTTGTTTTTGAAATTGTAGTTTTGAAGGAGAAAAATTAAATGTTTGAAGAAACAGAGTTTAAAGGAAACAAAGTTATAGTATTGAAGCGAAACGAAGATGACAACTACCCGTTTACTTTTGGTCTTAACAAGGCAAAACTAATAGTTGATCATATAGAAGATATCAAAAGTTTTGTAAAGAAAAATGATACTGCAACAGAGTAGAAATAAATAAACCTAAATACTATGCCCTTGAAACAACAAGGGTATTTTTAAATAACACCTATTTTATCATACAATTGAGGTTTTAAAATATGGGGGATATAGAACTTAAAACAGTAAAAATCGACAAACCAGGGGATATGAATTTTATACTTGGGCAGAGTCATTTTATAAAGACTGCGGAAGATGTTTATGAAGCAATGGTAAATAGTGTTCCTTCAGCAAAGTTTGCAGTGGCTTTCTGCGAGGCAAGTGCATCACGTAAGATAAGATGCGAGGGAAATGATGAAGAGCTTAAAAAAATCGCAATTAAAAATGCCAAAAATATTGCCGCAGGGCACTCTTTTATTGTTTTTATGAAAGATTGTTTTCCTTTAAATGTTTTAAACAAAATACAAAACATTCCTGAAGTATGTAGTATTTTTTGTGCAACAGCAAATCCTACAAAAGTAGTAATTGCTGAATCTGAAAACAATGGTGAAAAAGCCTGTGGAATCATGGGTGTCATAGATGGTTTTAGCCCTAAAGGCGTTGAGTACGCTGAAGAAATTGCTTGGCGTAAAAAATTCTTAAGAGATATTGGTTATAAGCTTTAAAAACCATGTTTTCCAACAAGAGGCACGAAAGCACAACCTCCAAGGTTTTTCTTATTTATCTCTCCTTTTTGTTTTTCTAGAATTGTAAGTATGCAAAAAGTATTTCCAATTGGAACCATTAGTTTTCCAGGATCTCTCAGTTGTTCTTCTAAAGGTGGTGGTATATCTGGCGAGGCACATGTAACATAGATCCTATCATAAGGAGCAAATTCTTTTAATCCTTCTGAGCCATCTCTTGTTTTTATAGTTGCATTGTTGATATTTGCTTTTTTGAGGTTTTCTTCTGCTTGTTTTGCAAGCTCCGAAAATCGCTCTACTGTGTATATCTGTCCATTTTCTCCTATTATATTTGCAACAATCGCTGCATGATAGCCAGAGCCTGCGCCTATCTCCAGTATTTTTTGTCCTTTTGATATGTCTAGTTCTTCACACATTATTGCAACCATGTGTGGTGCGGATATTGTTTGATTTTTACCGATTTTAAGTGGTGTATCTTTGTATGCGTTGTTTTTTTGTTTTTCTGGTACAAATTTTTCTCTTGGTGTTTTTAAAAATGCTTCTTCAACTTTTTTTGTTTTTATAATCCCCTTTTCTTTTAATGATTTTACAAGGTTTTTTCTCTCTATTTCAAAATCCATTTTCTATATTCATCATTATATTTTATGGTTATAAGCTTTTATATAGCTGTTTTTATTTTCTCTTTTTTGTTATTATGGGTAAAAAAGCTGTTATTGCTCTTGGTGGAAATGCTCTTATCAAAAAAGATCAGGAGGGCAACATCCATGAGCAGTTTGCAAACACTCGTGAAATTTCAAAAGATATTGTTAGAATTATTCAGGATGGCTGGGATATAGTTCTTACTCATGGTAATGGTCCTCAAGTGGGTGCAATTCTTTTGCAGAATGATTTGGCACGTGATGTTACTCCTGCAATGCCGCTAGGAATTTGTGTTGCAGAAAGTGAGGGCCTTATTGGTTATATGGTTCAGCAGTGTCTTTCTAATGCTTTGAAAAAAGCAAATGTTAAACGCCCTGTTGCAACGCTTGTCACACAGGTTTTAGTCGACGAGGATGATCCTTCTTTCAAAGATCCTACAAAGCCTATAGGGCCATATTATAGCGATGATGAAATTGATAATGTAAGAGAAGAAGGCTATACATTTAAAAAATTTGATGATGGCTGGAGAATGGTTGTTCCTTCTCCGGATCCTAAGAAAATTGTTGAAGGAAAAATAATCAAAAAATTGCTTGATGATAATATCCTCGTTATCGCATCAGGTGGAGGCGGAATGCCTGTAATTGAAAAAGAAGGCTGGGGGCTAGATGGTCTTGAGGGTGTAATTGATAAAGACCTTGCATCCGAAAGACTTGCAGAGCAAATTGATGCAGAGCTTCTTGTAATTCTTACAAATGTTGAGAAAATATATCTAAACTATGGAAAAACAGATGAAAAAGCACTTGACAAAGTAAGCTTAGAAGAAATTAAGAAATACTACAAAGAAGGTCATTTTCCAGAGGGAAGTATGGGTCCTAAGGTTCTTGCAGCAATTAGATTCCTTGAATCAGGTGGTAAAAAAGTAATTATTTCACATGTTGACAAAGGATATAGTGCATTTGTAGGTAAAACGGGTACTCATATCTCTAAATAGTTGGTTTTAATAAACAGTTCTTTTATTACGGTTTTTAAGAAGTACTATGGATACATCAGATATCGAGAAACAAATAAAAGACATTGAAGATGAGATATTCAACACTCAGAAAAATAAGGCTACAGAGCATCATATAGGAAAGCTTAAGGCAAAGATTGCACGACTTCGCTCTGAAGTTGAAAAACGTAAGAGCCAGGGTGGAAAAGGTAAAGGTTTTTCCATTAAAAAACAGGGTGATGCGACAGTAGGTCTAGTTGGTTTTCCTTCTATTGGTAAAAGTACGCTATTAAATCAATTAACTAGTGCTGAAAGTCGTGTTGGTGCTTATGAGTTTACTACTCTTGATGCAATTCCAGGCATGATGAAATATATGGGGGCTGATATTCAGATTTTTGACTTGCCCGGTCTTATCACTGGTGCTGCTGATGGTAAGGGTCGTGGGCGTGAGGTTTTGTCTGCTGTTCGTAATGTTGATCTTATTTTATTTATGATTGATGCCAAGCATCCTGAGCATCTTGACCTTATGGCAGGTGAGCTTCATGAGGGTGGTCTGCGTCTTAATCAGAAACTACCTGATGTCGTCGTTAAAAAAACAGGTCATGGTGGTATTAATGTTTTTTCAACTGTAAAACTCTCTCATCTTGATTTTGAGCTTATTAAAACTATTTCATCGGAGTATGTGATTAACGCTGATATTATAATCAGAGAGGATGTAACAGAGGATCAATTAATTGATGTATTTATTGAGAATCGTATTTATGTGCCTGCAATTGTTGTTGTAAACAAGATCGATTTAATCGATAAAAAAGAGCTTAATAGAATTCTTGAAAGAATTAAGGCACGTGGCTGGAGAGTAATTGGTATTTCTGCTGCAAAAGATAGGGGTCTTGCAAAGCTGAGGGATATTATTTTTGAGGAGCTAAATCTTATTCGTGTTTATATGAAGCCTGTTGGTGAGCAAGCAGATATGAATGAGCCTTTGATTCTTAGAAAAGGAGATACAGTTGAGGCTGTGTGTCGTAAGCTTCACAGGGATTTTAAGGATAAATTTAGATTTGCAAATGTTTCTGGTCCTTCTGCAAAGCATGACATACAAAAAGTGGGGCTTGAACATGTTTTAAAAGATGGGGATATTCTTACTATTGTTATCTCTAGATAATATTATAATATAAATTATATATTTATATATTTTTGATTGTTCGATTTTTATTCCATATCTTATATAAGCGATAAAATACAATTTTTTTATAAAAATGTTGAATGATGTGATAAAAATGAACACAAATAAAATATTTGTAGGCTTGGTATTAGCGATATTCTTAATATCAATACCACAAGCAATAGGCGCAGATGTTAGCGAGACAGTTAACAGGTATGTAGGAACTTATACAGGCGATAACGGTGCATATGGTACTGTATATCTAGACTTTTCTCAAGATGGGGCTTTTTTAATAGGTGTTTTAATAATGAACCAGCCCGGACAGAACACACAGTTTGGGGAACTATTTATAAGTAAAGTCGATGTGGGAAATGACGAAACCTCTCTATACAAAGGTACTATTGTTATACCACCATGGGGCGGTGACCCTGAAACATATGATATAGCTATAGCTTTTAGAACATGCGATGGTTTCATACGTGGTCAAATCAGATGTGCTGGTCTAGATATTGATGCAATTTTTACAGCAGATCTTATTCATATGAAAAATCATAATTTGTAATTATAACTGATAAAAAAACTGAGGTTAAATCTAAACATAAAAATATATTATTTTTTTCTTTTTTTGTTTTATTTTTTTAGGATTTTTAAGATATTTTTTCCCCTTTTAAATATTAAAAAATAATTGTTTAAGTCTATGTTTTAAAAATTATATTTGTAATATTATATTTTTATAATTTTGATTGTTCGATTTTTGTTCCATATCTTATATAAGAGATAAAATACAATTTTTTTTATAAAAAGAATTTAGATGTGATAAAAATGAATGTAGAAAAAATCAAAACAATGACTGTTGTATTTATGCTGCTGGCAGTTGGAATAGGCTTGAGTGTTTCGCTAACAGCAAGTGCAGAGAATATAAAGATATCTGATATGTCTTATTCAATCGATGGAAATTGGGCTTTAGAGTATTACCGTTGGGATGGTCAGTTGATTTCAAGAGAAGATGTTGAAGTAGAAGTATCAGATGAAAATGTTACTATTTATTCTGGTGGAGATATTTTAACAACAGGATTTATAGTTGAAAATAACCAAACAAATCTTTCAGAAGAAATTGATTATATTATATATTGTGAAGATTTTGGAGGATTAGGTGTAAGTGAGATTTATGTTTACAGTGAAACTTACATGGTAACAAATCCTCCATTGTGCGATGGTTGTAGTTCTGCATTGTTTGTAAGGGATTTTGATAATGTTTCATTAGATTTTGATATATCCGTAAATAATAGTTACAAACCTGGTGAGCAGATTAATGTTATTGTTAATCTTAAAAATATTGGTAATTCATCTGTTACTTTGAGTGAGATGATGCTTATAGCCGGCTCTCTTGATTTATATATTACAACTCCTGATGGAAAATATATACAGTACATTGGTGATATGATAAATTGTTTTGCACCTCATATGACTTTAGAGCCAGGGGAAGTAAGCTCGGTCGTAGTTGATATTACAGATGAAAATTGGCCTTTTGGGGAAAGTTATGAAGAACCTTATGACTTTATAACTGAAGGTTACTATGAAATTTATGGTGTGTATAGTTCCAGTAATATTTCCTGTGATGAGAACAGCACTGGATGGGGAGGTATGATTCATTCGGTGTTGCATGGTTTTTGTATAGATTCTTTAGAGCAAGGCATAATCCAAGGCAGAGTTATAGAAGGATCTTATAAACGGGAATCTCCTTTAGTAAATGTAAAAGTTACAGCTACAAGTGCTACTTTTAATTATATAACTTATACAGATAGAAGTGGTTTTTATAGATTATTTGTGGATCCTAGTATTTACAATCTTACATTTAGTCTGGAAGGATATGAAAATTTATCAGTTTACTGTGGTTCAATTGAGGCTGGTGAAATCAAACAAAAAAATGTTTCATTATTCAGAAAAGCAACTCTCTCAGGTCATGTTTATAGATTTATAGAATGTATAGTTGTTTCTCCAAATGAAAGCGTTAATGAGACAGAATATTTAATTCCTATTTCAAATGCAAAAGTTACACTATTAGCTCCTATATATGGAGATAAATTAATAGAAGATATTTCTTGTTATTCGCCGTATCTTAGAGAAGTATGCTCTACATTTACTGATGAAAATGGTGGATTTGTTTTTGAAGATTTAAATCCAGAAAACTATGTTGTCAAAGTTACAAAATGTGATTATCAAACAGAGTTTGAAGTAGTTACTTTGCAATCTGGTGATGAAAAAGATATTGTTTTCTATATGCATCATGCTCCTGAAATACATTACATTCGTGAATCTAATAATGGATGTACAGTCTATCTTCAAAAAGGATTTCAACTTAATTTAACATTGGCTGCTAGACCAAGTACTGGTTATTCATGGGAGATTGTACATTATAACAAACAATTGCTGAGGCTCGTTGATCACTTTTTTTGGGGTAACGATCCTATTTACACAGATGATAACATGAGTGTTCAGATTGATGGTGCTCCTGTTAAAGAAACCTGGATCTTTGAAGCAATAGGTGATGGAGAGACAAAATTGATGTTAAAACAATTTAGATCTTGGGAACCGCTAAATGTAATAAGGGGCTACTCTGTTAATGTCCATATAGGAGCTTTAGACTTAAAGATACTGGGGGCAATAGGACGTGTTAAACTAGCCATTAGAAACACATGTGATACAGACATTGGGCCTGTTTACTGGGATATAGAAGTTAAAGATATTCACTCAGGTCATAGAATAAATGTTTCAGCAAGTGATTTTATAGACGAACTTGAGTCCTTTTATAGTGTAACAGTTTCTACTGGACTCAGATCAATTGTCCGTAAATTTGGCTTTGTTAAAATAGTTGCAAAAGTAACTATTCCGGTACTTGGTGGAGAACCAATACAAAAAACCGAAACAGCATATGGATTTGTTTGTGGGCGAATAGTAAAAATAGTTGACTTAGTTCCCAGACCTCTTTAATAAACTATTTTTTTCTCTCATTTCTTTATTTTATTCGATTTTTGTTCTAGAAAGTATTTATAAACATCTCACCAAATATAGTATTAATAAAGTTTGGTGAGTCGGGATTATATGAAAAATAAAAGTCTGCCCCTGCTTATAACTGTTCTGTTAGTATCGATTTTTTTAATACAAAATACAATAACTGTACGATCAGAATCTAATTATGGAGTTATTGCTGGTAAGATAGGTGAAGAAATCATTGTGGATATTGCTCCAACAGATGCTGATGGCGATGGTTTTAATTCGTCTGTTGACTGTGATGATAATGATCCTAGTATTTATCCTGGTGCTCCTGAGATAGGTGGTGATGGTATTGATCAGGACTGTGATAATAAGGATCCTCTGTGTGATGAAGATTCTGGTATGAATGATGTTCCATCCCCTAGTGTTGATGCTGATGGAGATGGTTTTTCAATATCTGATGGCGACTGTAATGATAATGATCCTAGTATTTATCCTGGTGCTCCTGAGATATGTGGTGATGGTATTGATCAGGATTGTGATAATTATGATCTTCTCTGTGAAGTTGGAGACAAGGATAAACCAGATGTCCAAACAATCATTGAATATAAAAAAGGAGTAAGAGTCTATGTTATTCTAACAGATAGTGATGATTTTTTATCTAGTAAATGTGCTTTTACAGATGAAAATGGAGAATATTCACTTTCTGTTCCAACTGGGTCTTATAGCATACAAACAGATCTGGAAGGTTATAATTCTTCATCAGTTCAAGAGGTAAATGTCGCCCCTGAAGAAGAAATAGATTTGGATATAGCCATTTCACAAGGTCAAAAAGACGATTTGCGTTTTTTCCCACTTGACATTAAAGAGTACAAAGATACAATTGAATCTAGTGTTGAAAACAATATGGTCGGTAGTGAATTTTCCGTTCAGAAGATAAATGACTCTATCTATAAAAAAACTATTGTGCTATATGATGATATATTTATAGATCCACTTAATGTTACTTCTGAAAATGTTACTTTTCAGGTTAGTGGTGAAGAATATGTTGGTAGTAGGACACTGGTTCTTTATTTAGAACATGGGCTATTTAATAAGTCCCGTAATCTAACAATGAGATATGATGGATTTACATTAAATTCTGCAGATGATTTGGATGATGTTTTAAATCCAGATGATGATGGCAGTGCTCCTGAATATTTATTTATAAATTCAACTGATAATGGCTCAATTGCTCTAGTTAGTATACCACATTTTAGCCAACATAAAATTTCTATATATACAGAAGCACCAGCAATTATACTTCCTCCAGAATTAGAAGACGTTATAGAAACTGCAATAGAACATAAAGAGGAGATAATTGCTGCAGGAATTCTTATAATTGTTCTTGCAGCCTTTTTGATGTTTAGAAAATCAAAAGATGAATTATGATTATTTTTTATTTTTCTTCTCACGTTTTAAATGCTTAGGATGCATTTCAAGCCAAGTATCTGCAAAACGAATAACCGCGTCATCAAAAAAGCTTTTCTTATATCTTATAATTAGCTCAGATACATACTCTGGCTCTTTTACAAAAAACTTAGTTTCACGACCAATTTGTTTGTATCCAATTAGATCCAACTTTATTAATTTATTTAGATGAAACGATGTGGTTGAAGCTGCAAGATTAAGATGATTGCGGATAGATTTATGATTTGAATTATTTTCTAGAAGTAAAAAAAGAATTATTTTCCTGCAAACTTTTTGTCTTATTAAAGGTAAATTTTTTTTGTCTTTTGAACTAATCTTTCCACTTGCAAAGTACTGTTTATAATGCCCATCTTCTTTTGTTGTAACAATGTTTCTTTTTAACAGATAATACAGATGGTAATCTAGTGTACTTAATGCAAGTTTTAATTGTCTTGCTAATTCACGTTCATGTAACCCTGGATGCTTTAGGATATGGTTGTATATTTTTCTTCTTGTTTCAAGCTCCAGTGTTTTTTCTTTCCCATCCATTTATCTCTCCGAAAAAACTACTTTTTAACAACTGCAAAATACAAGCATAATAATATCAGAATATCTATGAAGTATGCAATTTGATTTTGTGAGATTATTTCTAAGAATAGCAATAAACCCTGTATTAAAAAACCAATAAATGCTATACTTATAAGTAAAAACTTATAGTTTCTAATTTTGATATATGCTGCGATTGATACTATTAAAAGTAGAGTTGAAAAACCTATTATTAAAACTGATAAAAGTAATTCTATCTCCTGCATAAGTATTACCACCTTCTTATAAATAAACAGATGGAAGGTATAAAAGAATTTTTAAAAAATTAAAGACATTTTATTTTTTAAGGAGGGATTTTGCTTTCTTGACCATGTGTTTTTCATTCAGCTCGTATTTTTCCCAAAGATCGGCAGGGTCACCACTTTCACAGAAGATATCTTTTATCCCCATTCTAAGAAAGCGAGTATTGCTGCCTTTTTCTGCAAGTGTTTCTGCAACAGCGGCACCTAGTCCACCTATTATTGAGTGTTCTTCTGCAGTAATTATTGCGTTTGTTTCTTTTGCACATTTTAGTACTAGTTTTTCATCCAGTGGTTTTACCGTGTGCATATCTATTACTCGTGCAGAGATTTTTTCTTTTTTCAAAATTTTGCTCGCCTCAATTGCAGGCTCCACCATTGTCCCACAACAAATAAATGTTATATCATCGCCGTCTAATACTGTTACACCTTTTCCTATTTCTAGGTTTTCTACATCTTTTTTTGAGTAGATTAGTGGTGCGTTTGCGCGTCCTACTCTTGCATACATTGGTCCTTTTGTTTCAGCCATAAGGTGTACTATTTTTTTGGTCTGAGTTGCATCACTTGGTGCCATGACAGTCATATATGGAAGTGCTCTCATAAGTGCTAAATCTTCTATCATCTGGTGGCTAGCTCCATCTTTTCCAACAGATATCCCGCCGTGTGTTGCAAATATTTTTACATTTGCTTTTGAGTAGGCTACATCCAATCGTATCTGATCGTATACTCTTCCTGTTGCAAATACTGCAAAAGTACTTGCAAAAGGTATTTTACCGCATGAAGCGAGTCCTGCTGCGGTACTTATCATGTTTGCTTCTGCAATCCCCATCTCAAAAAATCGTTCTGGGTATTTTTTTGCAAACATAATGGTTTTTGTTGATTTTGAAAGATCGGCATCAAGTACTACGAGGTTTTTGTGTTTTTTGCCAAGTTCTAATAATGCTTCTCCATAGTAGTTTCGTGGATTTACCATTTCTTTGGTCATAGCTCTGCCTCCAGTTTATTTTCAAGTGCTGTAAGTTCCTTTATTGCAAGGTTTCTCTCCATTTCATTTGGTGGTACCCCATGAAAATCAACGTTGTTTTCCATAAATGATACGCCTTTTCCTTTTGTTGTATTTAGAAGTATCATTGTTGGCTTGTTTTTGATTTTTTTTGCTTCTTCAAATGCTTCAATTATTTTTTTAATGTCATGTCCGTCTATCTCTATTGTATACCAGCCAAAGCTTCTCCATCTTTTGTCCAATGGTTCTAGTTTTAGTACGTCTTCTGTGTTTCCGTCTATCTGAAGGTAGTTTCTATCAATCATTGCAGTTATGTTGTCTAGTTTGTAATGTGAAGCAGCTGCTGCGGCTTCCCATACCTGACCTTCTGCTATTTCTCCGTCTCCCATCATGCAATACACGTGGTAGTTTTTTTTGTCAAGTTTTCCTGCAAGTGCTACGCCATTTGCAAATGATAGCCCATGTCCGAGGCTTCCGGTTGAGGCTTCTACACCAGGTATGCATGTACATACAGGATGTCCTTGTAGTATGCAGTTTATTTCTCTTAATCTGTTTAAAAGTTTTACATCAAAATAACCGCATTCTGCAAGAGCGGCATAAAGTGTGGGTGCCGCATGGCCTTTGCTTAAAATGAAACGATCACGGTTTGGGTCACGTGGTTTTTCAGGATTGTGTTTCATTTGTATAAAATACAGTGCTACTATTGCGTCAACTACAGAAAGAGATCCACCAGGATGACCTGATTTTGCGCGATATAGCATTTCGATTATATGCTTTCTTATTTTTGTTGCAGTAAGTTCTAGTTTAGTAATATTTTTCTTAGTATAGCCTTTCATTGTCTTTTTCTCCCCGCTTATATTAAAAATAAAGGCAAACAATTTCACCCGAATAGTTTTGAATGGTATATACTTTTTGAAATTTTATTTATTTTTTCTTTAAATTATGCGTTCTTGATATTTCGTATAAGTCATTGTATATCTCGGGTCTTATATCTCTTATTACAGGCCTGTTTGCTCTTGCAAGTTTAATTTGCTCGGGATCTATTTCACAGGTTACTATGCTTTCTTTGAAATAGGGTGCTTTTACAAGTTTGTTTGAAAGCGGATCATATGCTTGTGATCCTCCCCAGAATACAAGGTTTTCTTGTGTTCCCACTATGTTTGAATATATCACAAAGGTTGTGTTTTCAATGGCACGTGCTGGTAATAATGCCTCAAAATATTTTCTTGTAACATTTGGTGAAGCAGATATACAAATTATTATGTCTGCACCCAGCAGAGAATATGCTTTGCATAGTTCAGGGAAGTATAAATCGTAGCATACAATAAGTCCTATTTTTCCAAAAGGTGTTTCACAGAGTTTTAGCTTTTCTCCTGCGTCAAAGAATATTTTTTCTTCGAATGGTCCAAATGTTGGTAGGAACCATTTATCGTATGTGTCTACTTTTCCGTTTGGATGTACAAGTATTGCTGAGTTGTGTATGAGTCCTTTTACTTTTTCATCTAATAATGGCAGTCCACATACTATGTAGCATTTTTTTTCTTTTGCAAGTTTTTTTAAGAATTTGATTGAGGCTCCATCTATTTTTTCAGCATAATCTCGTAGTTCATCTTTTAATGGGTATCCTGTAACAGTCATTTCGCCAAAAACATAGAGGTCTGCTTTTTCTTTTTCAATGTATTTTTTTATTTTTGTAAGGTTTGCTTTTTTATCCCCTATTTTTGGTCTCATTGAGACTATTGCGGTTTTCATAATATTTTCAACCAGGTTTATTGTAATGGTCTTCTTTTTAAAACATTGTTGATTAATTACGATCGTCTTTGAAAATGTTTGTATACATTATCGTTATTTCATCCTCTGCAGTGTTTGAGTTTGTATCGTTTACTACTGCTTTTATAACATGGTTTTTTAAAATAGATGTTTTATTTAGCCACCATTGATAAGGAGCTTCATCGTCAGTATATGCTAGTTTTCCATCATAGTAGAATTTTACATCTTGTATTGGGTATATTCCTTCTTCTACTTCTGCTGTGACAAGTGTTTTGTCAAATACTATTGTTTTATAATTGTCAAGGCTTCCAATGACTATATCTTCTAAAAATATTTTTTCTCTTTTTGGATTTACAATTTTTATTCTTGGTTCTTCAAGTTTTAAATCTGCTATGTATGCAATTGCTCCTACTATGTGTTTTGTATAGTTTACAAAATAGCTGAAGTTGATTTTTTCTATTGTGTCTCCGGGTTTATGCATATATGGGTCTCCGCCTCCTTGCCAAAATGCTAGGGTTTCATAACCAAATCTTGCAAATTCTGCGTAGTCACTTCCTCCAGAGGTTCCTCTATTTACATCATATGTTGTTATGTTAAAATCCATGCCTGTTTCGTTGCTTATTTCTCTTAGGATATCTACAGCCCAGTTGGCATCTTCTGTTTTTGATATTCTCATTTTTTTCCCTTCTGATTTTGCAATCATGTCTGCATTAAATTCTATGAGTATGTCTGTTTCTTTGTTGTATTGTTCTTTTGCATATGCTCGACTTCCTCGTAATCCTATTTCCTCTCCTGAGAACGTTACATATTTTATTGTTTTGTTGAATTGATATTGGCTTAGAATTTGAGCTGCTGCAAGTACTGCAACGACTCCCGATCCATCATCATTTGCACCTGGTGTGTCTCTTACAGTGTCATAATGTGCGTTGAAGATTATTACATCATCACAGTTTTCATCAATCCCATTCTGTGTTGCCTCTATATTGTCTGCTTTAAAATATCGTGGATGCCATAGATTTCCCCATGCTTCCCAGGGGTGTGTTCTTGTTTCAAGCTCTGCTTTGTTAAAATTTTTTATTATATATTCTGCTGCTTTTTCGCATCCATATGTACTGGTCATTCTTGGACCTATTAAGAGCAGTTCTTCCATTAGAGATTTTAACATTGTTTCGTTTATTTTGTTGATTATCTCTTGTACTTTTGAGCTTATGCTTTGACTTTCTATTGAATTTTTTTGTATGTTTTTATCTTCTTTTTTTGTTATTTCTATAGATTTTGATGAAAGTATTGGTGCTGTTATCATAAAAAGCATTATTGATATTGTTAAGATTTTTTTAAATTGTTTCAAATAATTCCCCCAAAGTATTATGAGTTGGGATAACAAATTAACGCTTATTAATTTTAGGTTCTTTTAATATTAATTGTATTTAAAAATTAGAAGAGGCACCTCTCTTTCCTAAAAAGGAATAAGAGGATGAGAGACGGGATGTGTGATGGGAGGCGCCTCTTTTACATTCCAGGAGGAATATTATGGGGAGGAGATTGGAAGAATTTGGGATTGCAATTTTGTGCCTCATGGTCTGTGAAGAAGTATGGATTGGGATGCACAGAGTTTTTTGATCGGCACGTTAAAACTCCCCCGAGTTTTTCGGCAATTTTTGGATTTGTAGTAAACTTCACCCAGAGTTTTCCCGTAGGGGAAACCTTTATTGATCGGTAAATGAAGTTTCTCATTTTTTTCCTCACCTTTTGCAATGCATTATCGCCTTGCAATTGGTGTATTATCTAATTAGTATTTAAAAGTTTCGCTCTTTGCATGGCAAATATGCATATCAATAGAGAAATGCATAAATATCAAAGGATAGATATCGTATTAAATGGATGGGTACCAACGGGAAATCGAGATAATCAAACGTGTTCTCAAGCAGAACCCCAAAGGAATGACAGTAACAGACATATCACATAAAATCAAGATAAACAGAAACTCAGTTGCAAAATATCTTGATATTATGAGAATCTCAGGTCAAGTAGAGATGATAACTTTTGGACCCGCAAAGGTTTTTTTCCCGTCAAAACGTGTTCCAATATGTGATATGATAAATCATACATCTGATTACATTTTAGTCTATGATGCTGATCTTAAGGTTACTCTAATAAACGATTCTTTTCTAAATTTTTTATCGATAACTCGTGAAAATATTATTGGTGAAAAATTAGATCGTATCTTGTTTAAAATCTTTGAAGATAGCTCAGAGCTTATTATAGGTATACAAGAATCTTTAGATGGTAAAAAATTCAAACAAGAAATTGATGTTGAGCTAGGTGGAGATATTCATTTTTTTAATGTAAAAATTGTTCCAACGACTTTTGAAGATGGAAGAACTGGTGGAACGATTATTATAAAGAATATTACAACCCATAAAATTGCTGAGAATATGATTCGTAAAAGTCAGGAAAATTTTAATGATATTTTAAAGAAGATTAATAAATGATCATTTAAGCCTATTCTTCTAGCGTTCAAATATCTTTGATAGTTCTTTTGTTCTAAATATTAAAAGATCTTTTCTAGATTTGAAATCTTTATCATTAGTCCATATTCCATCTGCTTTTGAAGCCAAATATAAAGCTATAAAAGGTGTATCTTCAATATCTTTTATCATCGTTTTTGCTTTTTCTATTTTATCTTTGTACTCTTTTTTCTGAATGATTTTGACTTTTTTAAAAATGATTGTCAGTATTAGTTTAAAATCTCTATTATTTAACTTTGCTTTTTCGCAAATTAATTTTTCATATTTTGATATTTCTTTTAAACTGTGTTCTGGAATTATACATTCAATAAAAGGTGAAAATATTATTCTTCTGGTGATTCCATCTCTTATAAGTGCAGAGATTATTATATTTGTATCTAGTACCAATTTCATTTAACAAGTCCATGTCTTTTTGCAATTTCATGCTTGATCTTCTTTCCAATTTCAATAGCGTCTTTTTCTGTTAGCTTACTTTTTGAAAGAAGATTATCCATGATTTCAAGTTTTCTTGCCTGTTCCCACATGGCTTGTCTTGCAATTTCTGTCCATTTTATTTCTTTGTGTTTTTTCATAATTTTATGTAATTCTTCTGGTATTGCAAGAGTCATATTTGTCATATTAGACACCTTAAGTAATTTATGTATTTTTACTTATTTAAGTTTTTCTACTTATATTTCTCCTTGTGATATCCTGAATTAACTTCCTTCTGGAATTTAACCTTCATAATTTCACACCG
>CAZQXW010000024.1:0-27468 GCA_964597365.1 uncultured Thermoplasmatales archaeon
AAGGAATAATGAGGTGCTTAAAATGAAAGAACAATGGCGTTATCTGATAACAAATAATCTTTCTGCAGCAAAGAATATGTCAATCGACAGAGCGGTTCTTGTTGCAAATAGTGAGGGTAAAGTTCCCCCTACTGTTAGATTTTATACATGGGCTCCTCCTGCAATTTCGATTGGATATTTTCAGAGTCTTTCTGAAGAAGTTGATTTAGAACAATGCAAAAAACATGGAGTTGAATATGTACGTCGTATAACCGGTGGTGGTGCAGTTTTTCATGAGGAAGAACTAACTTATAGTATTGTTATTTCCGAGAGCCATCCTGATATTCCAAAAAATATTATGGATAGTTATGCTCGTATTTGTGGAGCGGTTATGAAGGGTTTGAAAAACCTTGAAATCGAGAGTATTTATGCTCCGATTAATGATATTTTATCAGGAGGAAAAAAGATTTCAGGTAATGCTCAAACTCGTAAGTTAAAAACAGTCCTTCAGCATGGAACGGTTCTTATGGATGTTGATGTTGAAAAAATGTTTTCGATACTGCGCGTTCCAAATGAGAAGATAAGAGATAAGTTAATATCTGATGTAAAACAACGTGTCACCTCTGTTAAACATGTATTGGGTGAAAATGTTTCTTTTGAAAAAGCAGCGTCTGCTATGAAAAAAGGCTTTGAAGAAGAGTTTGGCATAGAGCTTGTATCTGGAGAAATTACGGATTATGAGTTGAAATTGGCTGATTCTTTTGAAAAAGAATGTTTTAAAAATCCTAAGTGGAATCATAAAAGATAAGTTATTTTTTATATTCATCTAAATTTAGCTGCATTCCATCAGAAGCTGCGACTACTTTTACACCAGTTTTTTCACTAAGGTTTTCAGCTATTTCCCAGGGTTTTGCTTTAACCATTGTCATACCGAAATGAGTTATTATACAAACTTTAGGTTTATTTTTAGAAATTATTTTCTCAGCGTCTTTTACATCTAGGTGTAAAATATGGTCTTTTCCTTGATGCATGACTATATTTAGGATTAGAACGTCTCCTTTGTAAAAGTCTTCAAGACCTTTGAAATATTTAGTATCTGAAATAATTGAAATTTTATTTTCTTTACTAAAGATGTTGAGTCCATAGGTTTCAACACCATGGATGTGTTTTACAGGAGTTTTAAAGGATATGTTTCCAATATTGTATTCTCCTTTTTCTTCTAGTTTTACAATTTTGTCAACTTTATCACGAAAATGATGTAGTACTACCGGGTCATCATTTAGTGCATCACTTGGAGCAAATAAAACACCTTTTTTATCCCATCCGCCATTTGTCATAGCTTCAATCATAAGGTTTACATCGTTTGAATGATCCAGATGTTTATGGGTTAGAATAATTGCATCAAGGTCCCTAGGATTTAGTTTTGGTCTGCTTTTATGGCATCTTGTAAGAGTTCCTGGGCCTGGGTCAATTAGAATGTTTGTATTATCAATATTTAGCCATGTTCCACCTGTTTTTCTTAGTTGGTTGATAAGGACGAAACGTCCGCCGCTTGTTCCAAGAAATTTTATCCAGTTCATCTTATCACTTGTATCTTAGAAAACTATTTGCACCTCGTAACTAATTTGTCCATATGAATCTTACTGAGTACACGTATTATCTAGTTAGACAGATTCCTGCAGGAAGAGTTTCAACTTATGGTGCTGTTGCAAATGCTCTTGGAAATAAAGGTTATGCTCGTGCTGTTGGAAAATATATGAATAAAAACCCTGATGCAGATACAATGCCTTGTTTTAAGATTGTAAAATCAGATGGAAGTCTTGGTGGTTTTGGACTGGGAATAGCTGATAAAATAAGTAGACTCAAAGAAGATGGGATAAAAGTTAAGGATGGAAAAATAGTTGATTTTAAAAAAGTGTTTTTTGATGACTTTAAAACAGATTATCCGTTGAAGAAATCATAAATCATCTAATTCTTTGCTTGAAATAACGTTTATATCACGTTCTTTGAACCATTTTTTGTATTCTGTTACAAGAGATTTTCTTAGAGATTTCTTGTGGATATAAACTCCGTATAAGTTAGGTGTTGCCTTCATTGCTTTTTCAAACATTTCTCCGTTTATATTTCCTGCATCTATATGATAGCCGGGTATCATATGTCCAAATGCTGATTTTTTTTGAAAAACAATGTCTGAAAAACGTGGTGCATAGTGTCCACCACCTATTCCTAACAAAACAGGTATGTCGTTGGGTAAGTCTTCTTCATAAAAATAGTTTTCAAAAAGATCTAGTAGCGATTTTGCAATGATGTCTGCAGGTGGTTGTTTTTCCCATTCTTCCTGGTTGCTTCCAACTTCTGTAAAAAGTGTTGGAATGCTCATATAAGGCCCATGATGTGTTACTTCAAAGCATACCTTGTGATATGTTTTTGCTTCTTCTGAGTTTGTTTTAATAAGTCTTAAAAGCTCTGTCATTAGTCTTGGTGAGCTAGGTGAAACAGTTCTGTCTTTTCCACCAAATTCTGCTTTTCCATAGTTGCCAATCGGGTGGGCTGTGAGTGTAGGCTTGCCTGTTTTACTCCTGTGTCTTGTGATAAATATTGCTTGTTTGGGTTTTATTCCAAGCTTTTCTTTTACTTGTTCTTCTAGGTTTTCATGTCTTATTGTCCTATCGTTTATTATTATCATTATCAGATTATCCATGTTTGAGTTCTGATAAACCGGGTTTTCTTCAAATGTGTTTATTTCTCTCCATTCGGACTGTTTTAGAAGTCCTTTTTTAATGTTGCATCCTGCAGGGTCTTCATTTGATGAAATAATTAAAACAGTAATTTTTCTCACCTTTCTTATAGAAAGCGTGTATTGAAAAAATGTTTATTAAAACTTTACAAAAATATGTTTATCCTTTTTTGAGCATTTTTTTGATTTTGTCCATTCTTACAACGTAGTGGATTCTGTCCTCTAGTGTTGCGACTTTTGCGATGTATTTGATGTCGTCGACTTCTTCTTTTGTGGACAATAAACCGATTACTATCATATTTTCAAAGATAATTTTATATTAATAAGTATATAATATTTGTTGTACAGATATTACCATATCAAAATAAGGTCTAATCAGAACGTGCATATTTTGCAAGTATTACTGTAAAACCTAGTGCAATAGGAATTATTGCGATATAATACACAAGTGGAAGTTGTCTTAAAAAAAGAGTTACATCATAGCCGTAGTAATAAAGCAATACAATTCCTAATAAAATAAAAGGCACAAGAAGAGCCAATATTAAGGGTACGGACTCTCTGTTTACCATTTTTTCACCTTCTCTCCTTTCTTAAATTAAATAACTGAAAGTGCTTTAAATAGTTATTTTTAAGCATCTATATATGATTTTTAGTAATATTTCTCTTTTTTAATTGGTCCGTACTTTTCTGTCCCATTGTAGATTTCTTCCAGATCACAATGAGTAAATGCAACTCCGTTATCTTTTGGTTTATATTTGCCGTTTAGTGTATCCCAATATACTTCTATACCTGATTTATCGATTGCAAGAATTATTCCTTCATACTTTGCTTTTTTACCGTATTTGTCCTCATATGTTCGTATTACACGCTGCCCTAGTTTGAATGCATCATATAAAGATGGACTTTCATCTTTTTTCTTATCTCCCTTCATACTACCATCAACTAATCCAAATTATTTTCTCTTCATGAAAATATATAAAGATATCCTGTAAAAACAGATTAAGTGATAAAAGGTCATATTGAAATTATTGCAAAGTTATAAGATACAAAAATTGTTTCACAATTAAAGTGAGTTTAAATGAAGACAAGTAAAATTATAGGATTTGCTGTAATACTTTCAGTATTCTTATTGAGTTCAAATGCTTTATCTGAGGAAAACTCTAGTGTAATTTATGTGGATGATGACGGAACCGCTGATTATACAAGTATTCAGGATGCGATAGATAACGCAAGTGATGGAGATACAATATTTGTTTACAATGGAGTTTATAACGAAATAATAACTATAAATAAAACAATTAGCTTAATTGGAGAAAACAAAGAAAAAACTATTATTTTAGGTGGAAACAATACAAAAATTATTGATAGAGAAGTTATGCCTCTTTATTATCTTAATAACCCTAACAATTCAACATTCTTAGTAAATATTTCTGCAGATAATGTAACTATTGCAGGTTTTACAATAAAAAACAGTACAAAATATTGTTTTGATATTAATCTTTTTAATTTTTACTACAGTTGGAGACCTCCTATTCCACAAGATATTTATGAAAAAACACATGTCCCTATTGGCATTGGAATTAATATTTCTTCTAATAATTCAAAAATTATGAACAATATTTTCGAAAATAATGCATATGCAATAGATTTGAAGAATAATCAAAATACTTTAATTTCAAATAACACTATACAAAATAATGTTTTTTGTGGGCTTTCGATTATAAACAGCTCGAGCAACTGTATTATAAATAATGCCTTTTCTAATAATTCCATAGGAATTGATTTTATAAACTACTCGTCCTATAATAGAATATATCATAATAACTTTATAAACAGTACATCTGGTCATGTTTTTGACTTATTAATCGATAGTAATGTTTTTTACAACGAAAGTATAAAACAAGGTAATTATTGGGATGACTATAATGGAACTGATAAAAATAACGATGGTATTGGTGATAATCCTTACAATATTTCATCTAATGCAGAGGATATGTATCCATTTATGAATCCTTATTATGGTAAAATAGTGATAACAGACTTCTACGTCGATGAAGGCTCTGTCCAGCTAATGCTTTTAGTTGGTATGGTTGTTACAATTATCTTCTGTATACCCATTGGTCTTTGGTGGCGAAAAAAATATTTTAAGTAGTTTTAATGGTGCCTAATACAGGCTCGTAAATAAGGCCTTTATCCATAAGTGAAGTTAGTGCTTCTTCTATTGTGTCTTTATCCATTCCTTGTTTTTCACATTTTTCAGTTATTGTATCCCAGGCAGCGCCATCGTCGCCCTCTATTCCTTTAATTGTTTTGAGAACGTTTTCTTCTATTTCTGCGGAGTCTTTATCAGGTTCTTCCTCGTTTTCTTCTTTGTCAGCAGGCTCTTTTGTATCTGCCCCTGATGTTTTTTCTTTTGTTATTTCCTTTTGTTTTTTAGATTTCTTAGGTTTCATATCAGGTAGTTCGTTGTTTCCTGGAACAAGATATTGAAGTGATTCTTGAATGATTTTTACATATTTGTTCAGATCAATATCTTTGTATTCTTTTAGGGCCGCTACTATTCCTTCAGATAGTTCCTTACTGAAACCTAGTTTTCTTAGTTCAAACTCGTTTGAATCATCCATTTTCATTGCTTCAAGGACGGCTTCTATTCTATCCTTTGTGTTTTTACAAGTCTCAAGTATCCATTTGTCACGAACGACTGCGTCTACTTCCATCACGCGCTCTGGACGAATTGATACATAGATATCGTCTGAGTCTTCTGGTTTATAGGTTTTTACTTTTCCTATGACTGCGACAAATGCTGGTGATTGTATTTCTGAAAGAGCATCGGTTACCTCTTTTTGATATGATCCTGAATATAATGTAAAAACACCTGTTGGATCGGATACATGTGCACGAACGAGGTCTCCGTCTTCTGATACGTTTTCAACGTCTGTTAGTACTCCTATTACAAATACTCTGTTGACTTTTGCACCCAGGGGTGTTACAACATATGAAGGAGCCATTTCCCCTTCTCCTTTAATCTCTAATCTTGAATCGTTGTATTCTCCGGCAAATACTCTCCACGCTGCTTCTCGTTTCATAATAGGCCCTCCAAAGAGTTTACAAGTTTTTCAGCTTCTTCTGAAACGTTTACTTCCACAAAATCTGCATTGTTTACAATAAGACTTGTTCCAAAGTCATCTCCTAGAGCATTTCCTTGTAATGATATTTTTTTTGCAAAAAGCCTGTTTTCTATTTCTTTTTCAAGGTCTTCTTCTTTCATTTTTTTAGCTTCATCCATGTTCATGCCAAGGATTTTTTCAGATATCTCGCGGTTTATAATGGAGTTTACAGCACCTGTTCCATCATCTACAACTAGTTTAAGGCGCATATCTGGCTTTCCATCTACTTTGCCATGAATATTGCATTCTCCACCCATTAGAACACGATTGCATTCCGGACATCTTTTTACAAATCCAGAACCTTGGCGTATATCAATTACAGTCCCTTCAACTAAAACGTCAAGTGCTCCACCTTTTTCAACAAGCTCATGCATTGGCATACTATTTACTTCGATGTCTTTTTTTGCAATTTCTTTTTTCTCAAGTTTTTCAACATTTGCATTTGAATCAAAAGTAAGCTGAGGAATACCCTTCCAAGTTTTTACATATCCTCCAGAAATCCTCAGCACGTCATCTTTTTTAATTTTAAAATCATGCCAGCTTGTAAATTGTGCTTTACCCGTTTCATCTCCTATTGTACCTGAGAACACTTTCTTTTTTTCACCGCTTACTTCTACTTCTCTTTCAGTTATATCTAAAATCCTTGCTTTTACATCAACTCTTCCCATCCCTGAGTGAAGATCTCCTACTGTTACTTCTTTTGGTTTAAACGCATCTTTTGGAAGTCTGCTTTTATCAGTTTTTTCAACATTTACACGGTCGCCAAAATTTAGTTGAACTGCACCCTGCCACTCTCGGGTATAAGCGTTTTCGACTTCTACAACATCTCCTTTTTCAACTGGGATTTCAGTCCATGATGTAAAAGGAACAGTTCCACTTTCATCTCCTATTATTCCATAAAAGATCTTCTTGTTTTCTCCTTTGACAGTGATTTCCTTAGGATTAATTGCTACAACATGTCCTAAAAGTTTAACACTGTATTGGTTTGGTTTTAAATCAGAAATAAGTGTTCTTTCCTCCGTGGTTGGAGTTGAGCCGGTAAATACGGCAGCACCACCATATTTTTTGACAAGTGTTTGTTTAGCCTGTTCTATTGGCACTCCATATTCCATAAATTTTTCAAATTCTTTTTCAAGTTCCTCACGAGAAACATTTTTCTTTGCTTCATCGTCAAGAATGTTTATAATCTCATCTACATTAGACTTAGTATCAGTAGTCACAAACGTAACCTCCCAAAAAACGCATCAGGTTTGTGATATATCAATCTATCCTTATTTTTTTAATAAAGGCCTGTTATTTTTCCTTTCCAATCTATATCGATTTCTTCAGAAATTGGTTTTTTCGGAAGACCCGGCATTGTGGTAATTTTCCCGGTCATTGGTACTAAAAATCCGGCTCCTGCTGAAAATCTTATCTGGCGGACTGTTATTTTAAATCCTTCAGGTTTTCCCAGAAGCTTGGAATCATCTGATAAAGAATACTGTGTTTTTGCGATACATACTGGAAGTTTATCAAGGCCTATCTCTTCACATAGTTTAATGTCTCTTTCTGGTGTAACACCGTATACAACTCTGTCTGCACCATATATTTTTTTGGCAATGGTATCTATTTTTTCTTTAACAGATAAATTCTGATTGTATAGCACTTTGAATTTTGAAGGATTATTATGAATAAGGCTTACTAGTTTTCCAGCAAGCTCAACTCCTCCTTCTCCACCTTGGCTCCAGATATCTGCTACTGAAAAAGGTATTTTTGTAGAGTTGCAGAAATCTTCTACGATTTGTATTTCTTCTTCAGTGTCATCTATGAAATGATTAAGTGCTACAATTACTGGAACACCAAAATGTGAAATATTTTCAAGGTGTTTTTCAAGGTTTACAAGACCTTTTTTTACATCTCCTGCTCCATGTCTTTTAAGTGCTCTAATACTTACAAGCATTACAACTGCATCAGGTTTGAGATCACCTGTTCGACAAACAATATTGAAGAATTTCTCGGCACCAAGTTCTGAGCCAAAACCCGCCTCGGTTACAACGTAATCAGAAAGTTTGAGTGCCATGTTCGTAGCAATGAGGCTACTTGTACCATGGGCAATATTTGCGAAAGGTCCACCGTGAACAAAGGCTGGTACTCCCTCAAGAGTTTGAACCAGGTTTGGTTTTATCGCATCTTTTAGTAAAACAGTCATTGCTCCTACTGCCTTGAGATCCTTTGCATAAATTGGTTTGTTATCATATGTATATGCAACAATAATCCTTGAGAGTCTTTCTTTTAAATCCTCTAAATCTTTTGAAAGACACAAAATTGCCATAATCTCTGATGCAGGTGTTATTGCAAACTCACTTTCATGAGGGACACCATCAAAGGGGCCGCCAAGACCTACAACTACTTTTCTAAGAGCTCTATCGCTTATATCCATTACACGAGGCCATACAATATATCTAGGGTCTATGTGAAATTCATCTCCATAATGAATATGATTTTCTAAAAGACTTGAAAGTAGATTATGTGCACTTGTAATTGCATGCATATCTCCTGTGAAATGAAGGTTGATATCCTCCATTGGAATTACTTGTGAATATCCTCCACCTGCAGCTCCTCCTTTCATACCCATAGTAGGCCCAAGAGAAGGTTCTCTTATGCATAGCATTGTTTTTTTGTCAAGCTTTGCAAGTGCTTGAGCAAGACCTATGGTCATTGTGGTTTTTCCTTCTCCCTCAGGGGTAGGATTAATAGTTGTTACAAGAATGAGCTTTCCATTTTTGTTTTTATCAATACGCTCAAAAATCTTTGGATGAACTTTTGCCTTATGTTTTCCCCAAGGAATCATTTCATCTTCATTTATTCCTATTTTTTTACCAATTGAGTATATATCTTGAATATCTGCTTCTCTTGCAATCTCAATGTCAGATTTCATAATTTAAAAAAGTAAAGAATGTAAGACGTACTTAAAAGATTTGTAAAAAA
The DNA here is from genome assembly GCA_964597365.1 of uncultured Thermoplasmatales archaeon. Lineage (GTDB taxonomy): Archaea > Thermoplasmatota > E2 > DHVEG-1 > DHVEG-1 > CAZKUB01. The sequence goes on from CAZQXW010000024.1 coordinate 8,851, forward strand.
TTCTACTTACTCTTCATATTAATATGGGATTTTTTTATATTTTAACTCAAATTAATACTTTCAATGACCTCATGTTATATTTAATAAGTGTTAAAAGAGGTATCAGCTAGAAAAATATTTAAACTAACGGGGGCATAATATAAATTGAATATAAAAATGAAAAAAATTCCTAAAGGTTATAGTGGTAAATGGATTTTACTAAACAGGAATAACGAAGTGATTTTTTCTAGTGATAATGTTGCAGATGTTGTTAAAAAAGGATGGGAATTTCCAAAAGACGAAGTTACTATTCAAAAAAATTTACCAAGAGGGACATGTTTTTTCTAGATTAATATGGCTCGTTCTAATCTTTTAAAGTTTACTTTCAAGTATGAAGGTGAATGTCCAAGTATTCCTTTGATACCATTAAGATTTTTTGACATCAATAAAAAACCAACGCCTACATTTGATGCAATTCTTGATTCAGGTGCAGATGAAATTACAATACCAAAAAATCTTGCTGATTTATTAGGTTACAAATTAACAAAAAGATATGATAAAATTAATACAGCTGGTGGTATAATTAATGCTTTTAAAACCAAAGGAAGATTCAATATTGGTAGAGGTGGTCGTGAGGTAAAATATTCAAATGTAACTGTTTGTGTAATCGATCATGATATCCCAGTTCTTGTTGGTATTAAACCAGTCTTTGATGAGTATAAGATTGTAATTTCAGCTTTTGAAAACAAATGTGTCTTAGATCCATCAAGGCATATATTAAATAAAGATATAACTAGAAAAAATGATGAAGGAAAAGAAAAACTTCTAAGTTTTCAAAACGAAAAAATGAAGGAAATTTGGGATAATTCTAAAGATAATGTGTGGGAAAAAGCTTAGCAATGGATTGTCTTGCTACGTAAGATTCCTATATTTTATTATCCACAATTTTCAAAATTTCATCAGTTTTATCCTTTGTAGTTTTTTCCAAACTATCCAGCTCTGATGAAAGTTTTTTTACAAAATCCTCGTCTTTAATCGATCCAAGGTTAATTTTCACATTTAGAATTGCACCAATTACTCCAGATTGAGCCATAAGTGCTGATACTGCTGCGTCTGTAATGGAATTGACATTTCCTTTTTCAGCAGCTGTTTTTGCAACATCAAGAATTTCTGCACATGTCCTTGCTGTATCAAGTGGTACTTGTGCTGCTTTTTTGTATCCTTTTTGTATTGCACTACTTCGTTTTTTCTTCTGTTCTTCAGAGTCTTTTGGCATTTTAAATGCTTTCATGACATCGTTGAAAGCGTTTGTATCCTCGTCAACAAGTTCTTCAAGTCTTTTTCTAAGCTTCTCACTTTGTTTTAAAACTTTTTTGATATCATCTTGAACATCTGCATATTTTTCTTTTCCAACAGTCAGATTACAAACCATGGATGTTAATCCTGCGCCAAGTGATCCTGAGAGTGCTGCAACACTTCCACCGCCTGGGGCTGGACTGTTTGATGCAAGCTCTGATAGAAAGCTTGCAACTTTCATTGATGCAAGCTTGCCTTTTTCTTCTATCATGTATTCTATTACTTTTTCCTCAGATTTGAATTGATATAAATCAGAAAGCCCTAGTTTTTCGATTGCAAGATTGACTAACTCGGTTTCATCTGTAGTTTTTATTCCTTCTTTTTTAGCATAAAACTTACCAGCCATCAGTAATGATTCAACTGGTACTAGTCCTACTATTTCGCTGCCTGTTGCTTTTGCACCAAGTTTTTGTGCTTCTTCTTGTACTGCTTCAAAGACATGATGTAGGTTTACTTCTTTGTAATTTAGAACATTCATTGATACTTGTGCAATGTTTTCATCGTACATCATGCCGCCCGCTTGCACTCCTTTAAATCGACCGGGTATGCGCTCTGCTTTTCCATTAGCTCCTATTATTTTGTTCCCATCTTTGTCTTTTTTTACAACACCGCTGGTTCTTATTTTTCCAGCAATCTTTGATGCTATTGATTTATCGTTTGTATCAAGATTTATGTTGTATGCAAGAAGAATATCTCTGCATCCTGTAGCGGTGGCTCCACTTTTTGGAACGAATTCTCTTTTGCCAAAATCTGGTTTAAACGAAGGATCTTTGAATTTTTCCTCGAGTGCCTCGTACTCGCCTTTACGAATCGCTGGAAGTTTTATGTTTTCAGGTTTGCTTGCTGATTTTGCGTATAAAAAAACGGGTATTTTTAGTTCTTCGGCCATTTTTTTACCGAATTTTTTTGAAAGCTCTATACAATCTTTATCAGTAACGCCCTTGATTGGAATAAATGGACAAACATCAAGGGCACCCATTCGAGCATGCTCGCCTTTATGTTTTGTCATGTCAATTAGAGCGGTTCCTACCTTTGCTGCTTGAAATGCTGCATCAACAATTTTATCTGGTTTGCCTACAAATGTAAAAACAGTACGGTTGAAATCCTCGCCTGGATCAAAATCAAGAAGTTTTACTCCTTCGACTGACTCTATTGCTGCACAAATTGCTTTGATTACTGCTTTGTCCTTTCCTTCACTAAAGTTTGGAACACATTCTACAATTTTTTGCATTGCCTGCCACCGAAACCCTTAATCCTGGTTTTTCTTTTAACTCTTTGGGACAAAAATGGCTGAAACAGTAGATATACTCATTAAAAACGCTAACGAATTAATTACACTTAAAGGTAAAAACACTCCTAGAACTAAAAAAGAAATGAGTAATATCGGAATTATTAAGAATGGATCTGTTGCGATTAAAAATGGAATGATTTTTGATGTTGGTAAAAACCTAAAATATAAGGCTGAGACTGTAATTGATGCAAAAGGAAAAACTGTGATGCCTGGTTTTGTTGACCCGCATACACACTTGGTTTTTTCAGGAAGCCGTGAGTTTGAGCTTGACTGGAAGCTAAAAGGACTTTCATATCTGGATATCAAAAAGAAAGGAGGGGGAATTTCTTATACTGTTGAAAAAACTAGGAAAGCCTCTTCTCCAAAACTCTTTGATGAAGCAAGGCTGCGCCTTGATAGAATGCTTTCATATGGAACAACTACTTGTGAGGCAAAAAGTGGATATGGCCTTGATACAAAAACAGAGATTAAAATGCTTAAGGTTCAGAAAAAACTTGATGATACACATCCAATTGATATAGTTTCTACTTTTCTTGGTGCTCATTCTATTCCAAAAGAGCATTCTGCATCAGAATACGTAAAAATTGTAATTGAGGATATGATTCCAAAAGCTGCTAAATATGCAGAATTCTGCGATGTTTTCTGTGAAAAAGGTTTTTTTTCTTATGCTCAATCCAAAAAAATCCTCGAAGCAGCAAAAAAACATGGTCTTGCGCCAAAAATCCATGCAGACGAAATAGTTGATACTTCAGGTGCTTCTCTTGCTGCAGAAGTAGGCGCTATTAGTGCAGAACATCTACTCATGACTTCAGATAAAGGAATAAAGGATATGGCCAAAGCAGGTGTAATTGGTGTAATGCTTCCTGGAACGCCTTTTTGTCTGATGATGAAAGAATATGCCCCTGCTAGAAAAATGATTGACTCAGGAGTACCAATTGCCCTTGCAACTGATCTTAATCCAAATTGTTATGTTGAAAACATGCAGTTTATGATACAGCTTGCCTGTTTTAATATGAAAATGACTCCTGCCGAGGCAATAACGGCTGCAACTTTTAATGCAGCTTGTGCAATTAATCAACAGGGGGAAGTCGGCTCTATTGAGAAAGGAAAACAAGCAGATATAGTAATACTTGACGTTCCAAATCATCTGTATATTCTTTATCATTTTGGAATAAATCATGTTGAAAAAGTAATCAAAAAAGGCTGTATCTTAATATAATCCAAAACCTAAAAATACACATTATTTATATGCAGAGATAGATGGGAAGTAAAAACGGTGAGAAACAACTTAAAAGAGACCTAGGGCTACTTGATGTTTTTTGTATTGCATCGGGTGCTATGATTTCTTCAGGTTTGTTTGTACTACCGGGTATTGCCTATGCACAGTCGGGCTCTTCAGTGATAGTTTCTTATATTATTGCAAGTTTTTTAATTATTCCAACCTTACTTTCAATGTCTGAGCTTACCACGGCTATGCCTAAATGTGGTGGAGATTACTTTTTTATTGACAGAAGCATGGGCCCTATGGTTGGAACCATTGGTGGTTTTGCCTCCTGGTTTTCACTTGCTTCAAAAACAGCTTTCGCTCTACTTGGAATTGGAATCTTTGTCAATTTAATTTCTGAGACGTTTTTTTACCAAGAAATAGATCCTTTTACAATAAAACTAATTGCTATCGTCTTTTGTCTTATTTTTACGTTTGTTAATCTAAGAGGTGTAAAGCATGTTGGTAAAACCCAGGTTTATCTGGTAATAGGATTGTTATCTCTTTTAATTTTTTATGTTATAGCTGGATTTTTCTTTATTGAACCAGCGCGTTTTACCCCATTCATAAAAGAAGGGTTGGGTATTGGTGCTATTTTTTCAACTGCGGGTTTTGTTTTTGTCTCATTTATGGGGCTTACAAAGGTTTGCAGTGTCGCAGAAGAAGTAAAAAAACCCAAAAGAAATATTCCTTTAGGAATGTTTCTTGCTTGGGGTATAATATCTGCACTGTATGCTCTTGTTATTTTTGTAACAGTTGGTCTTCTAAAAGATAGTACTTTAATGACTACAGATATGCCAATTTCTATTGGTGCAGAGCAATTTGCAGGTAGTATTGGTCTAATTGTTATGGCAGTAGCAGCAGTTTTGGCGTTTATTACTACTGCAAATGCAGGGATACTCTCTTCTTCTCGTTATCCAATGGCGATGAGCAAAGATCATCTTCTACCTAGATTTTTTTCAAAAATGTCTAAGCGAAGAGTGCCTTTGGTTTCTATTTTTTTCACAGCAGGGTTTATGATTTGTATTATTTTGTTTTTAGATTTAGAAGGTTTGGTGAAGGTTGCATCAACCTTGGTTTTACTTCTTTTTATTTTTATTAATTTGTCGCTTATTATGATGCGTGAAGGCAAGATTAAAAATTATAGGCCTAGTTTTAGCTCGCCTCTTTATCCATGGCTTCAGATTGTAGGAATAATAGGTTATAGTTTTCTAATAATTCAGATGGGAAACATTCTTCTGCTTTTAGTTGGTCTTTTTATTGGATTTGCGTTTTTATGGTACTGGTTTTTTGCACGTGATAAAATATGGAGAGAATATTCGCTTCTTCATGTAATCGAAAGAATTACTGCACAAAAATCTACAGGATATCTAATGGATGAGGAATTACGTGAAATACTCATCGACAGGGATGAACTTGAGGAGAAAACATTTGAAGAACGTGTAAGAAACTGTGAAGTAGTTGATCTCTACAAATACATGAAGCCTACAAAGTTTGCTCAAGTAATTGCTGAAAAGCTGTCTGAAAAAATCGGTATTAAAACAGATAAACTTTATAGTTTGATTTTAAAACGTGAGCAAGACTCAAGCGTGGTTATTCACCCTGGAATCGCAGTAATTTCACATATGATAAAAGGTAAAGAAAAGTTTGAAATACTTTTGGTAAGAAGTAAAATGGGTATGTTTTTAAAAGATGATATGGATCCACTTCATGCGTTTTTTGTAATAGTCGCAAGTCCGGATAAAAAGAATCTGTACATGCATACTCTTATGTGGGTTATTCAGATGGCAGAAGACCCTGAATTTGAGAAAGCCTGGGTTTCTGCAAAAGATGAAGAAGAATTAAAAGAAATTTTCATTTCTTCTTGGAAGAAGAAAAGAGATATCTAGCTTTTTTATTCAGCTAAAAACTTACATGTTTTTGTGTATATTTCACTTCTGTATCTTTTGTATTGTGGATAGTTTTTTGCAAATTTTTCTACTATCTCATCGACATTTAAATCTTTGTTTTGTTTTACAAATTTTTTAAGTTTGTTAGTAAGTTCTTTTTCTATTTCTTCTTCATAGTGTGTTTCAAGGATTTGACATGCTGTGTGATATATTTCACTTCTTTTACTACTGTACTTTGGGTTTTCTTCAATAAAATCTGTAACTATTTTTTTAACGTTTTTTTCTCTTGTCTCTGTTATAAAATCATCAAGTTTTATGGTAAGCACTCTGTCAAAATTATTTTTTGTATAATGTTCATGTATTTCTCTGGATACAAGTAATATCTCAATCATTGATATGATAAGTAGTATTCCTGTAAGTTCTACTACCATTATATCTGGTACATCAATTGTTAATGCATGTAGCAAAAGTACTGCTTCGACTATTAATATTAAGAACGGAGGTATAAATGATAACTTCTCAGTTTTAGGTGATTCTTTGTATTCACGAATAAATGTCCTGAGCCTCCCTGATCTTGGCATAATACAAGAGGGGATTAAATCTAAGGGGGTTTAAAACAGTTATGATTTATTTTTTTAAAATTTTACAAACTATAGTAATATTCACCATCTGATCTTTGTTTTCTGTCCATATATGAATCAGGTTTGTTTACACGTGGTCTGTGCGTTTCCTCATCACGTCTAAAAGTGATATCTACATCTTTTAGAAACATGTTCATACCTTCATGAAGGCTGAATGGCCCTTGTGCATGACCTGTTTTTGCAGGTTTTCCATCAAAAACAATAAGGGCGTCAGATATCATATCTATAAAATATACGTCGTGATCGACTATCATCGCGCTTTTACCAGATTTTTCAATAACTCTTCTTACAGTACGTGATGTAACCATCCTTTGTTCACTGTCAAGATATGCGGAGGGTTCATCCACGAGATATATGTCTGCTTCTTGTACTAGACAATTTGCAGTGGCAACCCTTTGAAGCTCTCCTCCACTTAGGGTTGATACTTGTTTTTCAAGTAAGTATTTTAGATTCATCGGCTCAAATATCTCGCCTTTATAAAATGAAGAAGTAAAGAGTGCTGGAGCATTTATCTCTAGAAATGTACGAACTGTCCCATCAAAATCAGGTGTTATATACTGTGGTTTATAGCTTACCTTTATTTCACTTTCAACCTTTCCTTTTGAGGGTTTTATTGCTCCTGCTAACATTTTTACAAAGGTAGTCTTACCTATCGCATTTGGTCCTACGATTCCTATTATTTCTCCCTGGCGTATTACGCCTTTGTCTACTTTTAATGAAAAGTTTTCATATTCTTTAGTAAGATCATCATAACTTATGAGCACACTCATTAATTGACGTTGTTTTGGGGGATGTGCAAAAAACTCTATTTTTTCACCAAATCGAATATTTTCTTCCTTAAGATAACCTGATAAATAAGTATTAATCGAGTGTCTTACTCCTCGAGGGTGGGTTACAACGCCATATGCTCCTTCGTCACCATATACAAGATGAACGTTGTCGCATAAGAAATCAAGTATTGCAAGGTCATGCTCGATTACGAGAACTTTTTTCTTCTTAGATAGTTCTTTTATGATTTTTGCAACCTTTAGCCTCTGATGTATATCAAGGTAACTTGAAGGCTCATCGAAGAAATAGAGATCTACGTCTTTTAGAAGTGCTGCCGCAATGCTTACTAATTGTAGTTCTCCTCCAGATATTTCTCCTTTTTCTATTTCTTTGTCTATTACATTTTCAAGACCAAGTTTTTCAACCATCTCATCTAGTTTTCCTAGTGAATCAGATTTTTCTAAAACCTCTTTTATAGTACCTTTTAAGACTTTGGGGAGTTTGTCCACATATTGTGGTTTTACGATACTTGAAATATTATTTTCTAATATTTCTCTGAAATGATCATGAAGCTCAGATCCGGAGTAGTATTCTACAACTTTATCCCATGAGGGTGTTTCTTCAAAATCTCCTAGATTTGGAACGATTTGTCCAGAAAGAATCTTGATTGCAGTGGTTTTCCCTATGCCGTTTGGCCCTAAAATTCCTGTACAGCTTCCTTCTTTTGGAACGGGGAGTCTGAAGATTCTGAAACCGTTTTTGCCGAACTGGTGAATCAAATCTTCATTTAATGCTTCTGCAAGACCTATTATTTTTATCGCATCATAAGGACATTTATGAATGCATATTCCGCATCCTACGCATAGTTCTTCAGAAATTATGGGTTTCCCTGAGTCTCCCTTGATTATTGTTTCATCACCAGCACGTACTCTGGGGCAAAACTTTATGCATTCAAATGAACAATTCTTTGGTTTGCATCTGTCTTTTAGAAGTACTGCTATTCTCATAAGTGTCTGAGAACTGAGAAGAAAAAGCTTTTATTAAAATGTTAGTGTTAAAAAATTATAAAAAAATAAAGAGTTTTTAGTATTACCAAAGTTTGATAATACTATTTTTTTTAATGTTTTTTGTTTATATCCCTTGGCTTTGTACTTGTGGTTCTTCTTCTGAATTGCTTGATGAACTGCTGCTACTTGAGTTGGATGAACTTGAGCTGCCATTATGGCTGTTTGAAGATTGTGTTGGCGAAGATACTTGACTAGTTGCACTTGCTGCAGAGTTTACTGCGCTTGCTGCGGCTGCTGCAGATGCGGCATCATAATTTGGACAGATTGATTCCAAGATGCCTGATCCTATTGCTCCAAAGAAACCACCTAGGTCCTCTAGAAAATTAAGTATCTCATGTCCATCATCTGGTACGCCATCATAATTTCCTGTGTTTTCGTTTATATTTTCCCACATATCATCTAATACATCTTCAGCGGCTTCCGATATAGGGTGTTCATCTGCAATCCATTTTAGGAAATCGTTGTGACCATTTGTTGCACCACTTTCTTTATATTCTTTATATGCTTGATCTAACTCGTCTATTTCTGAACTAAGTGCACCTGCACAACCTGTTCCACCGACAGCGGCTGCTGCCATTGAAGGGCTTACTGCCATTCCAGATGTTGACATTACACTAGATGCCACTTGTGCGCCTAGTATGTTGTTTCCTATGCTTGTAGAAAATTGAGTGTTTTCCAGTTTAGTGCCTATGTTTTCAATCATTGTACTCATACTTCTACTTAGGATTTGACGTACATCTTCTTTGGTTATGTCTTTTTCTGGTAGCATACTTATGACTGTATCAATATATGCTTCTTTGTATCCACTTATATAAGATTGTTGACTGCTTATCATACTTGTTGAAGAAGCAGCTACTTTTGATAGTGCTGATACTTTGTTTTTTATCGACATCACATTTGTATCATCAGATATCAATGAGGATATTAGATATTCAGCGGCATACCCGCCTTCGTTTCTTATTGAGCGGTATACTTTACTGCGTTCTAATGATGATAGTCCTCTTAATTCTTTTAATGCAGTGCTAAATAAAGATTCTTCTCCGAAGAATGCTTCTACTGCCGAAGCAGATGGTGTGCTTACAGACGAAAAAGATGACATGCCGTCAACGCCGATAAGGGAAGCGACGTCTGTACTGGTGCTAGAAAAACATTTTTCCATTTGTCTTCCTCCTAACCAAACATTGCCATTTTTGAGTAAAAAAGCCCCTAAAATACAATTTCCAATTCCCATTGTTACTATACCATCATCTTTTTTAAATCCTGCATACATCATATCTATTTTTCCTGCAGAAGAAATTTCAGAGACTATATCCTTTGCATACTCCTCAGGATTGTCGATCTCGATTGTTATTTTGGCACCATTTTCTTTTACGTTTCTTCCGTTGACGGACTCAATTTCTTTTATTAAAAGTCTTTTAATATAATTTACTTTCTCATCATAAGATACATCATCGACGGCACTTGTAGTTTGAGTATTTAAAAGCGAATCTTTTTTTGCTATTTTATAACATAGTGGACAAGGGGGGGTACCATCGTCAGATTCATCTTTGTCTTCCTCTACTTTTGCTATATCTTTTTCTCTTTCTATCTTCTTTGCGTCTAGCGTTTTATCTTCTTCTGTATTATCTAAGACATTACTTTCATCTCTTGTATTTTCTTTTATGGGTAAGCCAGATATTCCGGGTAATTCTTTGCTTCCTATTGGTACTAATTTATCACTTGCTATTGCTGTTGACATAGTTGTTCCAATAAATAATGCAGCAACAAGAAATGTTGCTATAACCAGCGTCTTATTTTTAAATATTTTTTTTCTCATTCTCACTCATCTCCACGTTTTCTATGTTATACTTTCGTATTTCAACTATATAAATACTTTATTTGGAATTGTTTTACTAAATCTGGCAAAATGTCAAAAAATAAAAATAATTATTTGTTATTTTATCTAAATAATAATTAAAACTTAAGATAATAATTTTATTTTATACTAAATAATCATCTGTTAGAATAGGAATCTTAAATCCCTTGTATGTTATTGTAATTATATTTAAATTACTAATCTTATAAGTTTTTATCAAATAATTACAACCTGTTAGTATATCTCTGATCAGAAAACATTTGGAAAAAAATCTAATTTAATTCTATTAAAATAACTTATGACTAAAATATATTAGTTATATGAAGAGTCTAAACCAAGTATCATAATTCCATTTGTAACCCATTGTAGCATTTCTGGTGATTTTGATTCTTGCTCTACTTGATTTGCTTCTGAGACTACTATACTTAATGCAGGATTGCTTGAATCTAATTTAAGAGATCTTACATCTGTTTTTGTCTCTTTAATCTGTTTTATGATGGAATCTGTTTTTAAACCCATTGATTTAGCGTTTTCTATTATGCTTTTTGTATATGCTTCTTTTTTCTCAGGGTTCATTGATGAATATTCTAGATATGCATATCCGAATGATTTAGTTATTCTTCGTGCAAGTTCTGTTTTTACTAATTCATTTTGTATAAGTGAATCAGGTTTCGTGCCTGTTGTTTCTCCATCTTCTTGTAGTTTTTCTGTTTTATCTTGTGGATTGTTGTTTTGTGTCATTGCATCTTTGTCATCTGGTGTTTTTCCTTTTTCTAAGTTTGGGGTTGTTTCTTTTTCTGTTTTTATTGTTTGTGTTGTTTCTTGTGGGTCTGGTGTTGTTGTTCTTTCGGTTGTCACTGTATTTTGTGTAGTAGTGCTCTGTGGGGTTGTTGGTGTTTGGTTCTGGAGAATTTTTTCTTTTTCATCTTCTTTTGTGGCTGTTGTAGTGTTCATGCAACTTGTTATACAAAAAATTGAAACTAATATAGTGAGTATCAAAAGGGCTTTTTTTTTCATTATTTTTTTAACCATTTTTCCATCTCACCGTTTACATGTTATACTTTGTATTTAGTAATATATAAATGTTTTGTGTAAAAACGTCAAAAAAATAAAAGAATATATGAATATTATTCGTTGTTTATAACTGGTATAAAAATATAATCCGTAGTTTCGTTATTATTGCTGTCTACAACTTTTAAAAATACCCAGAATGATTTGTAATATTCTGTTGTCTCAAATCTGTGCTGTACGGTTTTTCCGTAACCTTCTGCTGAAAAGGTACCTGAGCCGTCATAATCAAAATCCCAGGAGTAATTAAGAGGATTAGCACCTCCACTGATGACATCTGCTGTAAATGTTACATCCAAAGGAGAGCTACCCGACATTGGATCAGCATCAATGTCTACTTCAAAACTATCATTTATGCTGTCTGTTGCTACAATAGTTGCCGTACCATAAGCTGTATTTTCCTCATCATCTGTGACAGTTAGCGTTACTTCATATGTTCCTTCATTGTAATAAGTATGCGATGGATTGGAACTAGTGTCACTTATACCATCATCAAAATACCAAAAGTAATTAGCTATAGTGCTGGTGAAATTCTCTGTTTCTACCTCGAAATCTACTTCTAAAGGAATGTCTCCTGTAGTAGGATTTGCATTAATTATTACTTTAGGCAGATCTTCATCTATTAAATTAAATAAGACTTCTCTATCGGTTGATAAATTGCTTATCTCATCTTTTATTGATATATTTAAAATATATGAATCTTCAGAAGATGTTGGCCATGATTCCTCTGTTTCAACCAAATCAATAAGATAAAAAGTATCACTAAAAGCAGTATTATTAAGCACCCTAGTATTATTATGATATTGTATTCCATTGTAATTTACAATTATGTGAATAGTTATATTGTAACTGCCGTTGTGTGTAACATTTTGAAACTCGTAATCAACATATACAGTCTCTTCTTTTAAAAAAGTGTTTTTAGATGGAGACCTTTGATTGTACTGTCTTGCATTCTGATCGGTTGTAGTCATAAAAACAATTTCAGGATTAAAATATTGCTCTCCAGAGCTGTCATTATTTCCACCAGAATCATCCCCGCTGCTACCGCCATTATTATTTTCTCCCGGGTCTTGCTGGTTATTGGTCTGTTTTGTATCAAAAAAACCAGTTGAAAAAACAGCAATAATAAGAATTGCTGCTACAAACAAACTCGCAATGATAATAATTTTATTCTTATTTTTTTTATTAGATCTTACTTTTAATGGAATTTCTTTTTTCTGTTCTTCAATCCATCTATTTGAATCTACCATTTCATCTATCAAATTGCTCAAATAGATTAGACTCTCGGGAAGGCTTTCAAAGTTATCACTAAACCTTATTTTACGGGTTTTGACTTTTCCCTCTTCCAGAGGGAGGGTAATGGAAATAATATTGTATCCTTTACTTTCATCTTTTATAAAATCTTCATCTAATGAAAAAAAATCTGAGTTTTTAAAATCTGAAAGAAGAGACATAAAGTCTTCTTCTGAGATGAAACTTTCTGCAATACCCTTTTTTGCAACGTTTGCTCGTCCTTCATATATTACTTTACCTTCTCCGTTGATTGTTATACTGTAATCTGGTTTACCCTGTTTTCCAAATCTGTCTAGTTTTATAACAATTGATTCCATGTTCATAGCAAAGTATCTCCAGTAATTATTCTCTCCTCGGTAAAAAATACAATGATTTTTTTCCTAAATAACTTATCTGTTTTTGTATAAAATTAGATGTTTTACCATATTGTCAGAATCTCTGTTATTGTGTCATCAATTAAATAATTAGGCAAATAGTTATGGTTTACAAAACACTCTGTATAACTTAGACCAACCTCTGGAATTATTCGATAGTTAGTGGCTGGTTCAAAATAGTTCATACCATAATTAGATGTGTTGAATGCTATTAGTTCATAGATAGTTCCGTTCTCTTGGATTCTTAATATTATCAAAGCACATCTTATGCTTTGATTTTTTGCATTGTTTATTATCTCATTTGTGGCTGTGTAAGTTGTATTATTTAGAAAAGATGTTGCTTCTTCGTATGAGGGGTTATATAATTTATTTGCATTTTTTGACTTTATTTCTTCTAATATGCTAATGTTATTTTGTAAACTATCATTTTTCTTTGATAAATCGGATTGTTTAATTTGAATTTGGTTTTTTATTGATTCTAATCTATCTTTTTTTGGCTGGACATGAACGCTGAATATAAAAAAATTCAACAATATCACTACTATCAGCGTTGTTAACAATGTAATCATTGTTTTTTTTGTCTTATTTTTCAATTCATTCCTCCAATTTTTTACCAGGTAATTGTTATTTCTTCTTCAACTATATATCCTGCTCCTAAATATGTACCATTTTCAATGCAATCTTTCCAGTAGTCTTCACCCACTTTAAGTTCAACTTCTTTATCATTTTGTGGTTCAAAAAATACTAGGCCTTTATCTGTTGTGTTAAAGGCTATTAGTGCATGTTTTCCTCTTTCATTAAATCTTATTGTAACATAAGCACATCTGATACCTTGTTCCTCTGCATTATTGTTTACTCTAAGGGCAAAGTTTTGACAATCAAATGTTTCATTAATAAATAGCTCTTTATCAGTTTGATCTGATATCAAAAATTCAGTTACGTTTTTAAAATTTGTATCAAGATGCTCATAATATGTCCTGGAATTTATTTGTTCAATTTCTTGTTTTGTTTTGTTTATTGAATCTTTATAACTGTTTAAAGTATTTTCAAGATTATCCAAATCAATGCTGTAATATATATTTTCTTCTTCATAATAATTTGAGTTTTGTGAAAAATAGGCTAATGTAAAAAAGTTTAGTACAATAATTAATGATAAACATATGACTAGTGTTTTGTTATTTATTTTTTTTCTTTCCACCATCACTCTCATTCATCAATAATGTTACAATGCATAAAAAAACTATCTATTAAAAGCAAATAAAATCATATATTAAAAAATCTTGATTGTTATTAAAAAAACAAAAGAGAGAGCATCATTTTTTGTATGATGCTTCCTCGACTTTTTCTATCTTTCTTGTTTATTTATGATTTATAGAGCAAATTATGCTGCAGTTTGTCCGCCACTCATTACTCCTTGGGCGAAACAAGCAACTCCTCCAGCAAATGCTGCTCCTGCTGCTCCACCGGCTACAGCTCCAGCACCTGGGGCACCAACTGATCCACCTAAGATAAGTCCTGCAAGAGCTCCTAAAGCTGTCCAGAAAGCCATCCACCAGGGGTTATTACCACCGGCATCGTCAAGGCCACAGTTTCCGCCGGTACCCGTTGTAGATACTGCACCATCTTGATATGTTGCAGTACGCATACCTCCAAATGCTGTTGCTGCTTGGATTCCAGCACTAGGAATTTCATAACCTTTGATTCCTCTTGACATAACTTCTGCGGCAGCTTCTATTGATATGCTTTTTTCTTCGTATTGCTGTACGGTTTGCGAGATCATTTCGTTATATTGACCTTCGTGCATATTTTTCATAACAGTACTAATCTGTTCTATTTCCTCTAAATTTGAAGATAAATATGATGTTGCCGCTGACAATACTTCTTGAAGTTCTGATTCTGTTATACTTAAAAGCTCTGATGCTTCTTTGATGCTAAGTGCTTCTGTTGATGAACTTATCGAGTTTAATTCTAGTTCTTGCTTGTTTATAACACAAGATGCACATAGTACCTGTGATGCTTCTTTTTTCTCCGATACAATTGATTTTGTTGTTTGTCCCCCTTCTAAAATGGATGATACTTGCTGTTCTTGGTCAAGTGATGGTACTTGTTGTTGATTTGGTGGTTCTGTTTCTATTCTTTCTTTTTTAAGTTGTTCTATTCTTTCTTCTTTTGATATTTTTGCCATTGCAGGGTTCATACTAGTTCCAATAAATAGGGCTGCAAGAATAATGGCAAATATAACCAGCGTTTTTTTGTTCATTATTTTTTTTCTCATTTTTTCCTCACCTTTTTCCTCAAATTTTGGTGTTATGTTATACTTTAGAATTGATAGTATATAAATCTAACTCGTAAAAATGTCAAAATGATTAAGCGCTATCTATCATTTAACTAAATTATAAGAATAGAAAAATTAAGAACTATATTTTAGTAAACTAAGATAAAGATAGTATTGTCAGATACATCCATCTTTCCATTCATGTCTGTAGCTCTCATTTTTACAGAATAGGATCCTGGAGTTTCAAATGTATGCGTTGCGCTAGATCCAGTAATGCCCGAGGGGTTAAATTCTTTTGTTTCCTCATTATAATTAAAATCCCATTCATATGTATAAGATCCATCTCCACCTGATGCACTTCCGTTAAAATTTACTATCAAGGGGGAATATCCAGATACCACTGATGGATAAGGGTCGTCTATATTTGCAGTTATATCACCAAATACTTCAATTATCAGTGAAAGTGAATCTTCAAAACCACTACTGTCTGTAATTGTTAAAATTACATTATATGTATCGGGTTCATTAAAAGTATGCTCTGGATTTTGTACTGTTGATGTTCCACCGTCTTTAAAATTCCAGGCATATGCTACAGGTTCTGTTAAATTCTCCCAGGTGGATGTGAATTGTACCGATAGCGGAGCATATCCGCTAGTTCTATTAGCATAAAATGTTGCAGTTGGATCACCTACTTCTTCATTTACTACAACGACAACACTATCACTTAATGTAATATCTTCACTATCTGTTACTGTTAAAGTAGCAGTATATATGTCGGGTGTTGTATAAGTATGAGCAGGATCTTCATCTGAACTACTACCTCCATCTCCGAAATCCCAATCATAATCTATGTCTCCTGTAAGGTTATAAACTGTGCTGTAAAATTGTACATCTAAATCCTCAGTTCCACTTGCAGGAGAAGGATTAGTAGTAATAACAACTCGGGGTTCTGGTAAATTTATATCTGTCAAATAAAATGAGTCAATAATAGAATCTTCCTTATTTGAGATTAAATCTCCTATTGAAATACTTATATTATAAAACTGTTCTGATTCCCATGATTCGCTTGTTGGAATATCATTAATTAGATAAAACTCATCCGTGTCAGCCTCTGAGTTATTATAAAAACTTAAATTTTGATAGTATAGTTTATTATTATTTGTCACTGTTAGATTAGCAGTAAAGTTGTAGCTATTGTTATGTGTAATATTTCTAAATTCAATGTATACATATGCGATATCGGTTTGTTTAAAACTAGTAGTCTTTGAAACTCTTTGATCACCTATTTTTGTACTTTGATCCGTGGTCGTAATAAAAAATATTTCTGGATTGGAGAATTCTTCTTTTGTATCCTCAGGTGCTTCACCATTGTTTCCTCCATTATCTCCTGCGTCATTATTATCACCATTATCTATAAGGTTATTACCTTGAGAATCGAAAATACCTGAAGAAAATATTGCTGCTATTACAACTATTGCTGCAACAACCCCTACAGCACCAACAACAAGTTTTTTATTTTTTAGAAAACCATTAAAATCTTTATTTGATGCTGTAGCCTTACTAATTGTATCTGCATGGATCCATTTGGAAGAGCCTGCTATTTCATCTATCTTATTGCTTAAAAACTTGAGACTTATTGGAAGCCCCTCTGCATTTTCATTAAAACTTATTTTGTTGGTTTTTACATTGTTATCATCAACTGGTAGGCTTATGGAGATTTTATTAACACTTTCTGAAGAGTCGCTTAGAAAATCCTTGTTCAAAGAAAAAAAATCTGAGTTTTTAAAATCAGAAAGAAGTGACATAAACTCTTCTTCAGAGATATTGCTTTCTACAAATCCTATTTTTCCAACATTTTTTCTGCCCTCGTAAACAATCTTACCATTACCTTGGATAGTAATACTATAATCTGGTTTTCCTTCTTTTCCAAACCTATCTAGCTTAATAACAACATCATCAATGAGCATATCGATTATTCTCCAAGTATTCTTTTCTCCTCAAAACCACAATCTAGTATTATCTAAAAAATTTATCTATAATATCTATTTTTCTATTTTTTAATGATAAATAATTCTGTTTCTGAGGTATTCAATCCTGTGTTATAATCATAAATATAGATATTAGCATTATACAAACTAGAAGTCCAACTCTCATCTGTGCTTATTGTCCAGAAATGATCATTATTCCCAACATCTGTTTTATTCTCACTATGTGACCAAAAAACATTATTGGTGTTGTAACCGGTTATATTTAATTTAAGATAAATATTACACTCTGTATCATCATTGGTACTATTAATGCCTGTATATTCAACATATGCATAAAGAGTATCACCTAGATAAAAAACAGATTGTGGATTATAATCTTGATATGAATTAACATAACTTGCAGGAGTAAATACTATTATTTCTGGTGCTTCTTTTAGTATGGTAAAACTGGTCTCTAAATTTGTGCTTAATCCAGATATTTTGTCTTTTAAATCAAATACAACGGTATAATTTCCCAATGGCCATGAGTCATTAGAATCAAGAACATAATTATCTAGTGACTCATTACTAAAACTGTAACTTTCTATTAATTCTTGATCATTGTATAATTTAATTAAACCTGAAATATCAGAATTATTATTGTGTGTAACATTATCATATTCAAAGTTTATACTTATCTCGTCACCTAAGTTAAAAATAGATTTATCAGTATATATTACCAATATTTGTGGAGGATCGTAATTATTGGTGTTTTCTCCATTATTAAAAATATTTGCTCCATCTAAAAAAATAAAGAATATCAGGCACAAAACAATTATTATTGCTGCCCCAATTACAATATATTTGTTTTTTTTCTTAGTTTTTTTAGTATTATTTAAAGAAATATTTTTTACAGGTTTTTCTAAATCAGGTGATGCTTTTACAGGCTTTGGCTTTTCTACGGCTTTTTTAGGTTTTGGTATTTTTACCCATCGATAAGACTCAACTATCTCATCGATTTTGTTCTCAAAATTCTTAACACTATTAGGAATTATCGGGTCGTCATCATAATGAACGACACTTCTCTTTTTTATAGTCCCTGCCTCACCGGGCATTTCAACTGCTAATCTAGTAAACGGGCGATTAGATGTTTCATTTATCTCGTATTTCTGATTTATATTAAATAATCCGGATTCCTTTAAATTTTCTAGCAGGGTAACAATCTTTTCTTCATCTAAAGAAGTCTCAATTTTGTCTTTTATTTTTACATTTTTAACTCCTTCATAAACAACCCTGCCGCTATCGTAAATAGTAATTTTGTATTCAGGACCTTTTCCTAAACCATTCTTAAATAACTTTATTACAATAGAGTGATCCTGCATGTTACCCAACTCTTATAATTGAATAATCTCTCCTTACCTAGTTTCAGATATAACTAAGTCACATATAAATTCTATCTTTACAGGGACTTTTTAATCTGCTCAAATAGTATATAAAACTATGGATCAACCTGATTAAAAACTAAAAATCA
>CAZQXW010000025.1:0-26845 GCA_964597365.1 uncultured Thermoplasmatales archaeon
TATAAACCTTCGTTATATTTCGGTTTCAAAACACGTGATTGATTATGAGTGAATTCCTAAAAAAAGAATGTGATTTAGACTTCTTTCATAAAAACAATTATTTCAGAAAAAAATGCGAAAAATGTGGCGATTACTACTGGACACTAGATGAAAATTCAAAAACCTGTGGAGATCAACCTTGTGTACCTTTTAGTTTTATAGGAAAACCTGTTGGAAAAAAACCATTAACACTTTCAGAAGTACGGGAAAGTTTCTTATCCTTCTTTGAAGAAAACAATCATTCAAGGCTAAACTTTCCTGAAACAGGACAGAGATGCCCTGTTATTGCAAGGTGGCGCTCTGACATTTATCTTACAATTGCATCAATTGCTGATTTTCAACCACATGTCACCAGCGGAGAGGTTCCACCTCCCGAAAATCCACTTGTAATCTCTCAACCATGCATTCGACTCAATGATCTGGACGAAGTAGGCATCTCTGGTCGGCATTTAACCATGTTTGAGATGATGGGGCATCATGCTTTTAATAAAAACAAAGATGAGGTTTATTTTAAAGAAGACACGGTGCGGCTTTGTGACGAATATTTTACAAAACATATTGGAATTGATAGAAAAAAAATAAACTACAAAGAACAACTCTGGTTTGGTGGAGGAAACGCAGGCCCTTGTCTTGAGGTTTTATCAGAAGGACTTGAAATTGCAACACTTGTTTTTATGAACATGGTAGAAAATCCTAGAGGAGATTTTGAAATTGAAGGGAAAAAATATTCGCCCAATCCTTTAAACATAGTAGATACAGGCTATGGTCTTGAGCGTGTTGCATGGATTACACAAGGAACAGACAATGTATATGAGACTGTTCTTCCAGAAATTGTTAAATGGATAAAAGAAAAAGCAGAAAAAGAAGATATGCAAAGCATATATTCACTTGCAGACCACAGCAAATGTCTTTCTTTTATGCTTGGTGATGGAATCGTTCCCTCAAATGTAAAAGCAGGATACCTTGCAAGACTTATTATTAGAAGGTCACTCAGATTCATTGATAAAATTAAACTAAACCATTCTTTAAAAGACATAGTTTTCATGCAGTTGGACATTCTTGAAAAAGACTTTCCATCACTTAAGAAGAATAAGAGAGAAATAGGGGAAATACTAGATATTGAAACGAAGCGTTATTTTGATACAATTTCAAAAGGCAAAAACCTAGTAAAAAGAATAATAAAGGAGAAAAAAACAATTGATGAAAAAGAACTCATCACATTATATGACACACATGGAATGCCACCTGAGATAGTTAAAAACATTGCAAAAGAACACGGCGTAAAAGTAATAATTCCAGATAATTTTGATTCAATGATAGCAGAGCTACATTCCCATCAAGAAAAAGAAGAATCAGATAAAGAAAAAGTAGAGGAGCTTCCTGAAACAGAGAGATTGTATTATGAAGATCATTACACAAAAGAGTTTGATGCAAAAGTCTTAAAGGTTAAAAAAACAAAAGAAGGATGCGAAGTAGTACTTGATAAAACTGCTTTTTATCCCGAGGGCGGCGGTCAGCCAAGCGATATTGGTTTTTTAGAAAACAATGGCAAAAAACATGTTGTTTCACATGTTAAAAAAGTAAATGACTCAATTGTTCATGAATTAGCAGGAGAGCTGATTGTAGGAGATACAGTCCATGGAGAAATAGACTGGAATCACAGATATACCCTCATGAAGCATCATACAGGAACCCACGTTGTAAATGGTGCGCTAAGAGAGCACCTTGGAAATCATATATGGCAGGCAGGCTCACAGCTAAATATCTCTGATGCTCGTTTTGATTTTTCACATTATAAATCAGTAACAGATGACGAAATAAAGGAAATCGAGAAAATTGCAAATGATTTTATAAAAAAATCAGTAAAAGTCGAGAAGAAAGTAATGGATAGAAACAGTGCTGAAAAAACATATGGATTCAGACTATACCAAGGAGGAGTGCCACCAGGAAACTGCATACGTGTTCTAAACATTCCCGGAGTTGATGTAGAGGCATGTGGTGGAACGCATCTTAATAACACATCTGAGATTGAAAAAATAAGAATCGTAAAAATCGAAAGAATTCAAGACGGGGTTAACAGAATTATTTTTGCAGCCGGAGAAATGGCAGATGCCTATAGACAAGAAGAAGAAAAGACATTTGAAAAAATAGTAACAATTCTTGAACCATATTATCAGATAAAAACAAAAGAAAATATTTCAGAGCAACTCACAAAAGTATCAGATATCTTCTCCGTTCCAAATAATCAAATTGAAAAAACAATTAAAAGATTCATAAAAGAAACAAAAGGGCTTTCCAAAAAACCTGTTGAAACACTTTCCGATGCAGGAAATGATCTTTTTAAATCCTGGAAAAAAACACAGAAAGAAAAAAAGAATGTTTCATCAGATGAAATAAAAGAGTTAATTGAATCTGCTGAAGAAATAAAAGGAATTAAAATCATAACTATTTGTACAGACTATGACGCAACTTCACTTGCAGTAGAGCTTGTAAAAGAACAAAATGTTGTCGCTCATGTTTTTGATGGTAAAAAACTCGTATCAATAGCCTCTGAAAATGTTCAAATCGATTTAAGAGAAATTGCACCAGAAATAGGAAAAATACTTGGTGGAAGTGGTGGTGGAAGACCGCGTATGACTCAATGTGGTGGGCCAAATAAAGATAAAATAAATGATGCGTTAGAGCTAGCTAAAAAAGAAACAATTAAAAAACTAGAAAAATAATATTTTTAAAGTGGCCACATTATGTGAACTGCTGCAATAATTATGATTGTTGTAATACACATTCCTGCTACAAGCCATGGGTGTATCTTAAGAGATGTTTTTTCCTCTGCATCAAAGTAACGGATAAGTCCTGCAGCAGAGTGAAATCCTTCACCTTTTTTTTGTTTAGCCATAACAATTCCTTAAATGACTGCATAGTATTTTAATATTTTAGTTTTACTGTTATAATAGCAAAAATCTATATACATATTTATTATACCGTATTTCAAGGGTGTATAAGTTATGAAAGAAGTAGAAGCGCTCATTAAAAAAGCTTTAAAATATAAGGAGAGCGGGCTTACCGAGCACGAAATCGCAGATGAACTAAATGTATCAAAGGAAACAGCATCATGGCTTCTCAGCAAAGGCAAAGAGAAAAAACCAACTGGTGACGTAAAAATAGGATGGCGTTCAGTAGGTGTCTATCCAAACAGAGTAAGTTTTATCGCCGATGCCCT
Source organism: uncultured Thermoplasmatales archaeon (assembly GCA_964597365.1). Classification (GTDB taxonomy): domain Archaea; phylum Thermoplasmatota; class E2; order DHVEG-1; family DHVEG-1; genus CAZKUB01. The sequence goes on from CAZQXW010000025.1 coordinate 3,260, forward strand.
TTGCGATATAATAATGGAAGAATGTGAAGAAGCAGATACCGTTGTAGGTGTTGCAATAAATGGAATTCCTTATGCTACTTTTGTCGCAGATAAACTAGGACTTGAAATGTCTGTATTCAGACCACATTATGAAAAATCAGGTGCCTTTTCATCCAATTATGCAAGTGTAAAAGGCAAAAAAGTATTATTTGTTGATGATGTGGTTGGAACAGGAAACACATTCAAAGGTGCAATAAAGGCTGCAAAGGCAGAAAAAGCAAAAGCTGTGATGTGTATCTCCGTTGTAAACAAAACTGCGATGGATAAAATTGAAGATGTACCTCTTAGAGCATTAATCAGAGCAAGAGTTATCTAAAAACTCTTTTTTATTTTAATTTTTAAGGGAGAAACAAAATGCATTGGGCAGATGTTTTAGCAGAAGAGTTAATCAAAGAAGAAAAAAAACATATTCTTGCAACAGGAATTACTCCTTCAGGACCAATTCATATTGGAAATATGAGAGAAGTTCTTACGACTGATGCAGTATTTAGAGCAGCAAAAGACAAAGGTGCCGATGCAGAACTGATTTACATAGCAGATGATTTTGATAATCTAAGAAAAGTATACCCCTTTCTTTCAAAAGACTATGAGCAATATGTAGGAATGCCCCTTTCTGAAATACCATGTCCATGCGGCGAGCATGAGAGTTATGCCGATCATTATTTGTTTTCTTTTTTAAATTCGTTAAAAGAGCTTGGAATAAATCCCACAGTTTACAGAGCCAGTGAAATGTATAAGAAAGGGATGTATAATGAGTCAATTCAAATCGCACTTGACAATACACAAAAAATAAGAGACATAATCGAAAAAATTTCTAAAAGACAGCTTCCTAAAAACTGGATACCATTTAATATAATGTGTGAAAAATGTAAAAAGATTACATCTGCAAAACCTGTTCTTTATGAATATCCATATGTAGAATATATTTGTGATTGTGGATACGAAGGAAAAGCCGATATTAGAAAAGGCGGAGTAGGAAAGCTTCCATGGCGTGTAGATTGGCCTGCACGTTGGAAAATACTAGGTGTCACTTTTGAGCCATTTGGAAAAGACCATGGAACTGTAGGCGGCACACATGATACAGGTGTTGCCATTGCAGAAGAGATATATGATTATCCTGCACCACAATATACAATGTATGAGTTCATACTTCTCAAAGGAAAAGGGGCAATGCATAGTTCAAAAGGAACGGCCCTATCGGCAGAAGAAATGCTCAAGCTTACACCACCTGAAGTATTAAGATTTCTATTAATGAAAAATCAGCAGAACAAACACATACAGTTTGACCCCGGTCTCGGTGTTTTAAACCTTGTAGATGAATATGACCTACAGGAAAGAGTATATTTCAAAGAGGAAGAAGAAATCAAAGGGATGAAAGATCTAAAAAGAACCTATGAACTTTCACAGCCATATGAGATACCAAAGAAAATGCCCATACAACTATCTTATAGACATCTTGTAACACTAATTCAAATCGGCGAAAACTGGAAAGATGTAAAACAAATTCTTCAGAGAACGGGGCAAATCCCTGAAAAACTTGAAAAAACTGATGAAGAACATCTTAAACAAAGAGCAGAACATGCACAATACTGGCTTGATAACTTTGCACCAGAAATGGTAAAATTTGAGGTGCAAAAACAGCTTCCAAAAATTGATTTAAAACCTGAACAAAAAAGATTCTTAGAAACATTTCTTGAAAATATTGCTTCTATAAAATGGGATGCAGAAGAGATACATAACGCTATATATGAGTCATCTCAAAATGAGAAAGTTCCAATAAAAATAGCATTTACAACAATCTATCAAATAGTTCTTGGAAGGGAAAAAGGACCACGTGCAGGATTCTTTTTATCAAATCTTGATAAAGAATTTGTAGAAAAAAGAGTCGAGCAAGCAATTAAATAATACTTTTTATTAAACTTTTTTTAGCTTTTATGAAAATATTTGTCGATGTTTACGGTTGTACTGCAAACAAAGCAGATGCGAGCTTAATACAAGGCTTGCTTTTAGAAAAAAAACACAGTATTGTAAAAAATGCTAAAGATGCAGACATAATTTTAATACTAACATGTACTGTGATAAATACTACTGAACAAAAAATATTTTCAAAAATTAAAAAATACAAAGAATTAGGAAAAAAAGTAATTATAGCAGGATGTATGGCTTCTGTTCAACAAGATAAAATCAGAGAAATACTTCCAAAAGCAAAGTTTTTACCACCAAATTATTCACATCATGTAATAGACTTAATAGAAAAAGAAAAAACAGTTTTTAAAGACAAAAACAAAACAAAATTTCCAAAATATTTTGATTCAATTACTTCCCCTATAGCAATTGCAGAAGGATGTATGTTCTCATGTGCATATTGCATTACAACTCTTGCAAGAGGAAAACTACGAAGCTTTCCAATAAATGAAATCAAAAAAGATGTAAAGTTTGCGGTGAAAAACAATTGTAAAGAAATTCAGATTACTGCTCAAGACACCAGCTCCTATGGATTTGATAAAAATTCAAATCTGGGTGATTTAATAAGAAACATAACTCAAGTAAAAGGAGAATATAGAATACGTATAGGGATGATGAATCCTTATACATGTAAAAAAAATCTAAGTTCAATAATAAACTCTTACGAAAGTTCAAAGGTATACAAGTTTGTACATTTGCCAGTACAATCTGGAGACAACAATATTCTTGAAAAAATGAATAGAAAATATGAGATAAAAGATTTTATAGAAATTGTTGAAATATTCAGAGAAAAATATCCAGATATAACACTTGCAACAGATGTAATAGTTGGTTTTCCTTCTGAAACAGATGAGCAATTTCAAAATACTATAAGAATTTTAAAGAAAGTAAAACCAGATATTACAAATATTACTCGTTTTTCTGCAAGACCAAAAACGGCTGCTAAAAAAATGAAAGGAAGAATAAAAACAGAGACGGTAAAAGAAAGATCAAGAGAACTAACTGAGCTTTGCAGTAAAATATCACATGAGCAAAACAAAAAACACATGAATAAAACATACAAAGTTCTAATTACAGAGAAAGGAAAAAATAATACTTTCGTGGGAAGAGCTGAAAATTATAAACCAGTTGTTTTAAACGAAGAAGTAAAAATTGGCAGGTTCTATAACATAAAAATAACTGACTTTGCAACAACTTATCTCGTCGGAAGTATTATATAATTAAATAGTGTTTTAAGGGCTGTGGAAGGGATGATACGAGTAGGTATTAACGGATTTGGAAGGATAGGAAGAAATACTCTTCGAGCAGCATTAAGTCACTCTAAATATGGAGAGAAATTTGAAATTGTAGCAATAAACGATCTTGGAAACACCAAGACACTTGCGCATTTATTAAAATATGACTCAATTTATGGCAAATTTAACGGTTCAATAGCGGCCAAAGACGACGGTATAGAAGTCAATGGCAGATGGATAAAATTTTATTCACAGGTAAACCCCTCAAAACTCCCGTGGGGTGAACAAAACATAGATGTTGTAGTAGAATCAACAGGAATATTCCGCGACAGACAAGGTGCAAGTCAGCATCTAAATGCAGGAGCAAAAAAAGTAATCATTTCAGCCCCTGCAAAAGATCCAGATATCACAGTTGTACTAGGTGTAAACGAACAATCGTATGATGCAGAAAAGCACAACATCATATCAAATGCATCATGTACAACAAATAGCCTAGCACCTCCTGTAAAAGTACTGAATGATACTTTTGGAATAGAAGAAGGTTTTATGACAACAATACACTCTTATACAGGGGATCAGCGTATACTTGATTTCCCACATAAAGATCTAAGGCGTGCTCGTGCAGCAGCTGTATCTATCATCCCAACCACAACAGGTGCTGCAAAAGCAGCAGGGATTGTTATACCAGAACTTGCAGGAAAACTTGATGGCATGGCAGTACGCGTACCAACACCAGATGGAAGTCTTACAGATTTTACATGTACACTCAAGCGTGAGGTTACAGTACAAGAAGTTAACAGCGCGTTTAAACATGCAGCGAATAACCAACTAAAAGGAATTATGGAATACAGTGAAGAACCGCTCGTCTCTTCAGATATCGTTGGAAATCCACACTCATGTATAATAGATGGACTTAGCACAAAAGTCATGGGTGAAAATGGAAGACTCTTAAAGATACTTTCATGGTATGATAATGAATGGGGTTACAGCTGCAGACTAGTTGACCTCATCAACTATATTTTTATTAATCATTCAAAGCCTGTAAGTGAGCTGCAAGTTGCAAGAGCATAAATTTTTTTCTTGTTTTTAGAATTGTTTAAATAACAACTGTTGATAACCTATTTTTGGAGGCTTAATTTATGAAAGAATATAATACTCTAGATGATTTTGAATTAGAAGGAAAAACCGTTTTATTACGTGTAGATTTTAACCTACCACTTGATAAAGAAAATTTTGAAATACTTGATACGACAAGAATTAAAAGAGTACTTCCAACATTAAAAGAACTTACTAGTAAAAATGCAAAAACTGTAATTATCGCTCATCAAGGAAGACAGGGAAGCTGGGATTTTATAAACCTTGAAAAACATGCAAAAGCAACAAGTGAAATTTTAGGAAAACCTGTGAAATTTGTAGATGACATATATGGTAAAACAGCACAAAACGCGATAAAAAATATGCAACCTGGAGATATTATAATGCTAGATAACGTACGAAAATATAACGGTGAAACAGAGAAAAAAACGCCTGAAGAACATAGCAAATCAGAGCTTGTCCAAAAATTGTATCCTCTTGCAGATTACTATGTAAATGATGCTTTTGCAGCAGCACACAGAAAACAATGCAGCCTTACAGGATTTACTGCTGTAATGCCATCGGCTGCAGGAAGACTAATGGAAAAAGAACTTGAAACACTTGGAAAGATAATTAAAAATCCTGAGAAACCCTCTGTTTTCTTATTTGGTGGTGCAAAGTTTTCTGATGTTGTTGTCACAATAGAGCGAGTTCTTGATAACAAAACTGCGGATAAAATAATTCTCACGGGACTTCCTGCAAATGCATTTTTAAAAGCAGAAGGAGTAAATCTTGGTGATAAAAATGAAGAGATGCTTGAAAAAGAAGGGACACCTGAAAATTATGAAGAAATAAAACAACTTCTTCAAAGATACAAAGATAACATCTATTTACCAGTTGATTTTGCAGAGAAAAGCAACACTAATAGAACCGAAATAGAAGTATCAGAACTTCCAACTCAGTACAATCTTTTTGATATAGGAGAAAAATCAATTAACAATTTTAAAGATGTAATATCAAATGCAAAAACAGTGTTTTTGTCAGGACCATGTGGTGTTTTTGAAAATCCCGAATTTATGAAGGGGACAGAAGAAATATTCAAACATGTTGCAAACTCAGAAGTATTTTCAATAGTAGGTGGTGGCCATACCGTTGCAGCAGTAGAAAAATTAGGACTTCAAGAAAGAATTTCACATATAAGCACAGGTGGAGGAAGCCTTGAGAAATTTATGATGGGTGAAAAATTACCTGTTGTAGAAGCTCTGAAGGCTTCTAAAAACAAGTTTTCACAATAAAGATAAAACATAATAATTCTTTTTTCTTTCACCTTATCTATAATTTCATGGGCTGGTAGATCAGTTGGAAGATCGTTACCTTCGCAAGGTAGAGGCCGCGGGTTCAAATCCCGCCCAGTCCATATAAAAAACAGATATCATAAATGTTAAATATCTCCCCTTATTTATTAGCAATTCCATGTCTTATAATAATATTCCTAAATGGATTACAAATACCTATTTTTTCCTTTTTAGATATTACCAAGCTATCCATGCATTTTTCATTCCAATTTTTAAGAAGAAAAGTGATCATAAGATATTCTGTGTTGGATACTGGAAAACAGGTACAAATTCCATATGGAAAGCACTTACTATTTTAGGATATCGTGCAGGTAAATTAATAAGATCAGGTAAAGAACCTAAGCAAGGATGGATCAAGTATATTAAAAAATCAAATTATGATGCTTTTACAGATGATCCAATGTCTTTCATCTATAAAGATCTTGATAAAACATTTCCAGATAGCAAATTTATTTTAACTATTAGAGATAAAAAATCCTTTGCAAAAAGTTACATCAATTATTTTAAGGGAACTGAGTTTGAAAAAAGCCCAAAAGAAGTAGATGAAGTACTTGAAAAGTATGATAAACACAATCAAGAAGTAAAAAATTATTTTAAAGATAAAACCGGAAAGCTTCTTGTTATAAATGTAATAAATGGTGAAGGATGGGATAAACTATGTCCTTTTCTAAACAAATCTATTCCAAAAAAGCCTTTTCCACACAAAAACAAAGGAAGATATAAGGGGAAGAATTAATAAAACCTATCAAAGAACTGATGCCATAAAAACAACATAGCACGTTCTCCAACATTATTTATTATGTTTCCCACTCTAAGCATATTCATACCAATAATTTGCCATTTTATAAAGCTGCGATATGTCTCATAGGGATATTTTTTAACATTATTCTGTGCTATACATTTTGCCGCTATATCTCCACTTAACAAAGCACGATATATTCCCTCTCCAGTTATAGGCATTGTTCCTACTCCCGCATCACCTACAAAAAGAATATTATTATATCTAAGAGGTCTTTGTAAGCCTACAGGTATCAAACCACCCAGAGTGTAATTTATTTTACCTTTGATTCCATGGGTTTTTTTGAATCGCTCAAGGTCTCTTTTAAGATTGATATTTTTAACATTGGATATTCCTACACCAAGATTTATCTCCTTTTTTTCAGGATCTCTAGGAAAAATCCAGAAATAACCATTATCGCTGGTCAAAAATATCTTCACTACATTCTCATCAAAATAATTTGAGTTCTCTAATGTTTGCTGATAAGTTATACCTACATTTTTTTGTTTAATTCCAAGTGTTCTTTTTATATAGCTTGGACATCCAGATGCATCTATTATAAAATCCCCAGTTAACTCTTCAATATCTTTTATTTTGGTATCTGTTTTTATTTCTGCTCCAAAGCTCTTTGCTTCCTTTCCCAATTGATGTATGAATTCTTGCCTGTTTAAAATACATGAGATTCCTGGTTTTCTTTTAATCATATACTCTTTATTTCCAACTATTGTATAAACAGTATATATCTCATTAAAAACACTTTTTTTTGAAGGCACCCATTTTTTCCATTCTCTTTCAACAGAATGAGCCTCTCCACATCTTCTACCTTCAGGATTATAACCTATCTCTTTGTATTTTTCATATATTGTTACGTCGATGTCATTTTTCAATTTTTTCAAAGATATTGCGGTACTAAGTCCACTTAGTCCACCACCGACAATATCTACTTTTATCATAATTATCTTAACTCTTATATTATAATTATTAAGGAATATATCAAAAATATAAGATATATCATTTTTGGTAAAATAAAAGAGAACTATAATATCATAAGTTCTTTAAATATCACCAATATTATTTATATTTAGCAAATATGAGTAAAAAACCAATAAACCCTTGGAAACCTAGCGATGAAAAAGAGCATTTTCCAAGTGTGATAGAGTGGTGGTGTGCTGAAGGATTTTTCAGAACACAAGAAGACGGCAAAAAATGGTCGTTTAAAGGTTCTTTTACTGAATGGTGTACTGGAAAAAACGAAGTTGGCATGAATACAAACCTAACAATGTTTAATTTAGATGAAAACACAGATACGTATTACTATTTAAGGGACGACAATAGAAAATTAGACATAATAAAAAAACCGTTTACAGTAAAATTTAAAGATACATATATACAAGGAAAATATCCATCATATAAAATCAAATTTAAAGACCAAAAGAACAAAATAGAACTAAACATAAATTACAATTCAAAAGCTCTTCCACATTGGGTCGCCCAAGGAGTAAGCAATGGATATTTGCCAATGGGTTCAGGTTTTTACAGATATGGATTTATTCCTAGAAATAATTTTGATGGGATACTAATAATTAAAGATAAAACTTTTAACATAGAAGGAGAAGGATATTTCGAGCATGTATGGGGTGATTTTTCATATACAAACCCATTGTCAAATCTTACTTCATTAAAAAAGTCAGTTTCAATATATTCAAAACTGATAGGATGGTGGATAAAAAATCATAAACCAAAAATACCTAATTCACTAAAATTTTCAACAGAGAATAATCCACTTGGTTACGATTGGGCATGGGCAATATTTGATAACGGATGGAGTCTTTTTTATGGAAACATATTATTTTTTGTAATGAAAGGACCCATAGCTGGAACATTAATACTTACAAAAGATGGGAAGAAGTATACAGAATTTTGTAATGTTAATTTTGAATATGTAAAAGAAAAATATTCTAAAGAATATGATATATACTATCCAACAGAAATAAAAGCTACTGCAAAAAAAGGAGACGAAAAACTAGTTTTGAATTTTAAAAATACACATGACATAAGCAAGTTAGTATCACCAATAAAAAATAAGAAATTTTGGACCGCCTTTGTAATATACGAAGAACCTGGGGAAGTTACAGGCTACTATCAAAGAGGTGGAGGAAAAATTTCTTTATCCGGAAAATGTAAAATTGAGCCACAAAGGCAAATATCCAAATTAGGACATAACTCCTTACAAATCGATTTTATAAAACCACCAAAAGGAGTAGGACTTGATATCGATTTTAATTCACATTATTTGAAGAAAAAGATTAAAACAACATTAAAATTTACACCAATGCCTCATTTCAAATTTTATTTTAATAAAATCAATCTTTGACAGACAATCTGACAGATATTACTCTACCCTGTTTTTCATGCCTGATTATTTTATCAACTTTAAATAATTCTTTTACAAATTCCTCAGATTTTAAAAGATTTCCCTTTCTATCAGAAAATGTTCTTAATATAACTTTAGAGTTTTTTGATATATTTTTTGATAAATGATTTAAAAAGTCATAAAGTGGAGTTATTCCTTGAGCTACAAGGATTACATCAAAACAATTAAATGAAAAATCAGATGCTTCTACATTTTTAATCTTAATCTTATCACTTACTTTCAATTTATCAATACAAAATTTGGCATTTGTAACTGAATTTTTATTTTTATCTATTCCAACTATACTTGCTTTAGTTCTTTTAGATATTAAAATTGAAGAAGCAGGTATTGAGCCACATCCGACTTGTACAATTTTATCAGATCTTGAAATAGATACTAAATCTATTTCTTTGTTAGTCATGTCTTTATAATAATTAATGTAAGCATTTAAGAAATAATCAAAGTTTAAAATGATTTTTTCGGACAAAATAAAAAGAAAGTCAGCAATTTTTTTTAAAAAATCATTATCAAATTTTTCACTGGATTGTTTTAAAATAAAATAAAAGAAATTTTTTAAGACCTGGTTCATTTTCCCCATTTTACATTCCTAACTAATTTAATTGTAATAATAAACAGGATTTATCTATCCTTTGATTTAGAAATAAAATTATTCAGTATATTTACACAGTTTTTTAGCAATAAATAAATATAAACGCTGTAAATAACATAAAAGCCGATGGATAAAAGCAAAAAACATAATCCTTGGACTCCTCAAGACGAGGGAAGCCACCATCCTATAATGAGAGAATGGTGGACATTTGAAACTATTTTTAAAACATTAGAAGACAAAAGAAAATGGGATTTAATGGTAATTATGTCTTATAACCTCGAAGAACCATCTTGTTTTTATCAAATTGTTTTATTTGATATAAATTCAAAGAAATGCGTTCTTAGAAAGGAAATCGATGATAATGTAAATCACTTCAAACATAAAAAAAACAAGCTTGATTTGAAATATAAAAAAAACACAGCAAAAGGAATGTATCCAAATTATTTTCTTCATTTTGAAGAAGAAAAACAAGATTTTAAAATAGATATGAAACTAAAATCAAAGTCACCACCACGTTGGATATCTCAGGATGTAACAGATGGAGAAATACCAATTGGCCTTAATTTTTACAAGTATGGATATATCCCAAACAACAAGATTACCGGCGAAATGGAATTTAAAAACAAAAAATACATGATAGACGGGAAAGGATATATAGAACACGTATGGGGTGAATGGTCATACCAGAGTCCTTTTAAAAAAGTTTCAGATATAAGGAAAACACTTAGAATATATACAAATCTTGGTAAATGGTGGATCTCTCAACACAAAGCAAAAATACCCAAAAAAATAGCTTTTACTACAGAAAACAACATGTTTGGATACGATTGGGCATGGGGCGTTTTTGATAATGATTGGAGTGTTTTTTATGGAAATATTTTATTCTGGTTATGCGAAGGACCTGCTTTTGGGTATTTATCAGTAACAACAGATAAAGGACAATATTTTGATTTTTCAAATATAAACTTTCATTATAACAAACATGTATATGTACAAGATTATGACATTTATTTCCCATCAGATTTTAGTCTTTCTGCAAAACTAGATGACAAAAAAATAGATTTAAGATTTTATCTTGATACAAATAGCTATGAATACATCGATCCTTTCAAGAAAAAAGGCTTTTACAAGGCATTTATTCTATCAGAGATGCCTGGAAAAATGATTGGAAAGTACAAAGATTCTGACCAAACAGTAAAGCTAGAAGGAGATTGTAAAATGATGCCTCTAAGAGAACCTTCTTCACTTGGCCATAATAAGCTTGAAATAGATTTTATAAAACCACCAAAAGGAGTAGGAATTGATATTGATTTTAATTCCCACCATCTTAAAAAAAGGATTAACTCAAAAATTCAATTTGCACCTAAACCCTGTTTTAAATTTAAATTAAAAAAGATAGAAAGAAAAGATTTTGAGTTTTAAAGCATAATAGATATTCCATAATTTTTAAGAAGTATTTGTATAAATAAATCCAAAAAGATAAGATTGTAAGACATTAGAAAATAATCATATCCTTTTCTTCCAACCATTTTTGCAATTTCTTTTCTATTATCATCATTTGTTTTTAAAAGTCTGTATGAACGTGACAGTATGTAAATCCAAATAATGATGAATGGTAATAAAAACATCAAAGACAAAGAGGTCTTAAAATATAATAAAAACGCAAATAAACCAGATAGAAAAAACATAGAAAATGAGATTCTTGCTGCATTTACTATCCCAAATGATGTAGCATAAGTTCTCACTCCTTGTGTTTTATCCCCCGCGTAATCATGAATACCCTCCGGCAAATCATGAGCATTATCTGCAAAATATGTGAAGATAACTAAGAGCAACATCTGCAAAACAGATTCAGAACTAGTAGAAATAGAACCTAAAAAGGGTATATTTATAACTATAGCTGAACTCTGAGGAAGAGCAGTCCATATAGCCATAAAACCAAAGATTGCTACAACAATCCATTGGATAGGTGTAAATATCTCTGAGTACGCAGGTATTCTAACACTTTTTTTAAGATATTTATCATGAAATGTGACAAACAATGCTGCAAATCCTACTACAAAAAAACAAATGATACTTATCATAGTTGAGAAAATAAAGACCATTGCACTAAAAATAAGTGCTATTGCAAAAAACTTTTTTTTACTTATTCTGCCTGATGGAATAGGCCTGTCAGGATGGGCTACTTCATCTATATCTGCATCAGTTATATCATTCCATATCAATGCTGCAAAAAAACCTGAATATAATGTTACTATCGTAAAAACAATTATTTGTATTATATCGGAGTTGTAATTGTTTACACCATAAGCAAGCATCGGCACACTTGCATACATTAAAAAATAACTAAGGAGCTCATATGGTGGCAAAGATCGCCAATGAGAAAGAAATTTAAATGATTTAGTTAAAAAGTTTTTATTTGAACGATTCATCTTTCTCAGATAATTATTGATTTTTTAGTTTAATTCTTTTTGGTATAATTAAAACCAATCTTTATGATCAACATGCGATATTACGATAGAAGAGAGATTAAGAGGAGTTCTCTTGTCTTCTTTTACTTTATCTACTTCTTTGATATCAACTTGTACTTCTTTTCCAACTAATTTCTTATATCTATTTTTAATTTCATTTAATATCTTTTTAACTGATTTTACTGATTTTCTTTTGTCTTTATTTATTACAATCAATAGTTCTAAATGGTCTTTTTTATGCTGAATAATCTGGAATCTATGAATTATGTCAACACCAATTTCCTGGGCAACTTCCCCTGGGATCAAAGTAAAAGTTGCAGCTGGAAATATTCTCCCATCAGGAAGTACAATGGAATCTGCTTTTCTACCTTCGACATTTTTGATAAGTGGAGAATGCATTCCACATTCGCATTCTCCATCAAGTGGAGTTATTATGTCATCCATTCCAGTGTAACGGATGATAGGTGTTCCACCACCATAAAGTCTAGTTATAACAATATGACCATGCTCTCCTGAAGAAACCGATTTTCCTTTAGAGTCAACTGCATCTATATGGACTAAATCCGATTGTACATGATAGTTACCATATGGACATTGAAACGCAATTACTCCGCTTTCTGTTCCTGTATATAAACCAAAAACATGCGCGTCAAATGCATTTTCAATTTGTTTCTTTGAATAAGGATCAAGCACTCCTCCAGAATACACTATGTGCGAAGGATTTAGATTTTCACCAAATCCCTCATTTTTAAGTTGCATAAGACCTATTAATGTTCCAGGATAAGCAATAAAAATATCAGGTCTAAATTCTTCCAAATCCTGCATTATTTTACTGATTTCTTTTCCAGTAAACAAATTTTGAATCCTTGATTTATAAAGAGGACCTAATAACCCCATTTGTTCAGTTACACCTTTTGTTATACATTCTTCATCATAACTATTTGCCAAGCTAAAATCACCGACATTAGATATTCGTGTTTTGACAGATGACAAACCATGTGACAACATCATTCTTGAAGTAGTAGTCATCTCTAAAGCTATAGCATTTATATCTCTGTATATGGAAACTGGTTTACCAGTTGAACCTGAAGTGTCAACTTTATATCCCTTTTTAACATCAAACGTACTTGGCAAGGTTCCCTTAATACCATAATCTCTTAAATCTTGTTTTGTTGTAAAAGGAATTTTGTTAATATCTGAAATATCATTTATAGCATCAACATCTATTTTTGATTTCTTGAATTTTTTTTGATATAAAGAAGTATCTTTTGCATATTCTATTATTTTTTTAAGAGATTTTGTTTGATATTTTCTTAATTTTTCGCTATTCATATCCCAGAGTCTATCTACAGACAAAGAATGCTTGGTAAAAAGGCTTAAAAATGTTGGATTAGGAATCATATTCATTTTAAACACTAACAGATAATAATCAAGGTTATTATTTAAATATAATGCCATATATTTATCTATGGTAATTGCTAAACCATTAATTTAAAAACATATTATTGATATACTATTGTTTATATTACATATAATATCTTAGAATAATTAAATTGGTGAGAAGAGAAATGAGAAAGATAATGGTTGTTGACAACGAGCCAGATATTGTTGATTTAACAAGAACAGTACTTGAGCTTGGTGGCTATCAAGTAGTAACAGCATACAGCGGTGAGGAGTGCTTAAGACTCCTTGAAAAAGAAAAAGTAGATTTGGTTCTTCTTGATATTATGATGCCTGGTATGAGCGGCTGGGATGTATTTAACAGGATTAACAAAAAATCATCTGATGTAAAAGTTGCTTTTATGAGTGTTCTTGAAATTTCTGATAAAAGAAAACAAGTACTTCTTGACGAAGGGCTTGCAGATTATATAATGAAACCATTTGATAAAGAAACACTCTTAAATAGAGTAGATAAAATACTTAGTTCATAGGAGAAATATGAGTAAAACAATACTTGTTGTAGACGATGAACCAGATATTCTTCTCACAGTAAGCCAGACTCTTGAGATGTTTGGATATACAGTTATACAAGCAAAAGATGGCGTAGAGTGTATTACAAAATTAAAAGATTTAGATACAATCCCCGATCTTGTTCTACTGGATATTATGATGCCTGATCTTAGCGGCTGGGATGTAGCAGCTAAAATTAAGGAAAATCCCTCCTGGCAGAAAATACCAATTGTTTTTCTCACAGCAAAGGGTGATACCATGAGTATTGGAATGGGCAACCTTGCAGCTGTAGACTATATTGTAAAGCCTTTTGATGTACGTGATTTAAAAGATCGTATTGAAAAAATTCTTAATGATTAGTTAAAAATCGTTTTTTGGTAAGACTTGTACAATAAATCCTTTTAAACAGTTTTTACAAAATATATAGTGAGGAAAAAACTTTGATTTGTGAAAAATGCAAGATCAGGTTTGGAATACCTGGCAAAAATTTTTGGAGTGCAAAGATAGGTTTTTGTAAAAATTGTAAAAAATAAAAAAAAGAAAAATAGTTTTTTAGATTTTTTTGTTTATTTACCACGGTTTAGCATAAACACATCAATTGAGTCTTCTGCAGTGTTTCCAGTGTCATCTGTTACTTTTACAGTTATTGTACGCCATCCAAATGCTTTTTCATTCCAGTAGTAGTAACTGTTCAAGGTAGAGTTTATAACCTCACCGTCGACCATGAAATCAATATTTGTAATTGTTCCATCCAAGTCAGATGCGTTTACTGTAATGTTGATTCCACCTATTACTAATGCGTTTTCTAAAAATGCTGCATTAATAGGAGTTCCTCTGAAATATATTGAACCTACTTCAGGAGTTAGTATTTCAACTGTAGGATCAGCACCTGTATCTTCCATAGTTCTGAATGTGAAAATATCTGATGTGTTTGAATACTCACCATCATTTACTACGGCATACCAGCTGTATTCTGTGTCATATTCTAAACCGAATAAGTGCAGTTCTGCATCTGCTACAGCAGCAACGTCATATACAGTTCCTAATAACTCGCCACTTTCGTTGAAAAATGAAACGGTCAAAAGATCCCCATCAGGATCCTCAACATATATGTAAAGTGTTGGATTTATAGATATATCTTCTGCACCATCTTCAGGATTTGGATCACCTGGTTTGTATGGCGGATTGTTCTCTGTTTCATCATTTATCTTAATTGTAACAAAGTCATAGGAACAAACACCCGTTTCATCATAAGTTGAATTTGCAAGGACTTCAACATGATTTGTTGTGTTTATGTATATAGTAGCATTAAACAGTATAACTATTGGGTCTGCATCATGTGTGAAAGGCTCATTTACTGTGAAAAATACTTTGTCACCTATTATATCATAGCTTGTGAAATCTCCTGTAAAATCTCTTAGATATTCAATTCCACATTCATATGTATCTATTATTGAAATGTTTTCAAGATCACATGTTCCTGTGTTTTCTACAGTTATCCTAAACATTACCTCAATGCTGTTTTCCTCTGTTTGGACATCTAACGAGTCATTCCATTCTCCATCATAGTAAACCTCTTTGTTAATTGAAACATTTGGAGTGCAAACGCATTCTTCTACATCTACAAATGCATCATCGCTAGCATCTACTTGTTTACCTAACTCATCATTTGCTGTAACAGTACCAATATTTGTCACATCTTCTGTTGGATTTGCAGTTGCCTGATAAATCCATGTTTCATCTGTTTGAAGAATGCTATCTCCATCATCACCACTTACACGATTAGGAGTAAGACCTTGATCATCTGTTACAACAACATTTGAAAGTGGACAATTACCCGGGTTTGTAATAGTATATGTATAAGTTACTAAATCTCCTGGATTAATAAGTGTCGGATTTGCTGTTTTTTCTATGCTTATTTCTGGGCATAAAACAAATACTTCAGCAAAATCTTCATCTGTTACTTCAGGATAATCTTGGTAGCTTCCGTTTACATAAACATTGTTTATTAGACTACCGCAAACCTGGGAATCAACTGTTGCTTTGAAAGTAATAATAACTGTTTCACCAGAATCGACAGACCCAATATCAAATGTTATAATTTGTCCATCAACATCAGGCATGAAAGAACTACCATCAACATAGCAACTATCGTCATATGTAAGACCTGCTGGAAGTGTATCTACTACTATTACCTCAAGTATTTCTTCACCTGTGTTTTCTACCGTAATATTGAATGTTACCCAATCATTATCATGAACAACAGCAACCTTTCCAAAATCACCACAGCAGTTTCTCTTAACTGTTTTATTTACTTCTATGCCAAGATTTGGAGGTTGCTGGCATTCTATTACTTCAACAAATTCTGTATCATTATCCTCAACTATACTTCCAAGCTCATCTTCTCCAGAAACATTAGCAATATTTGTAGTATTTTCACTTAGAACGCTAGTTGCAGTATAAATCCATATCTCGTCGCAGTCTAGTTCGTCATCAAGATCATCATCACCTGAAACATAAGATACACCTGATATCTTATCATCCGTAAGAGATATGTTCTTGAGATAATGATTACCAGTATTATTAATTTCATAAGTATATGTCACTTCTTCACCCATACAAACAAGATTTGAATCAGCAGTTTTAACGACTTTTATACCTGGACATATTGCAAAAACAGTCGCATCATCTTGCTTTACAATAGGCTCATATCCATCATGAATTGCTGTCACAGTTACTGTGTTTATATGCTCGCCACAATCCATTACAGTAGCTCTAAAAGTAATTATTACAATTTCACCAGGCTGCACATCATTTATTGTCCAACATCCATCTACAGGATGAATTTCGGCACCATTTACGCGAGGGTGGCCACTATAACTTAGCCCATCTGGCAAAACATCACAAACTGTCAGATTTATAGCTACATCCCCTGTGTTATTAACAGTTATATTAAATGTTACCCAATCCCCCACATGTGAATATATATAATCTCCATATGTTTCTCCGTGGCAATTCCATTTAACAATTTTTTCGACTTCAAAATCCATATTTACTTGGCAGATTTCAACAGTTGCACTATCACTATCAGAAACCTCAAGATCAAGAGGATCAGTACCATTAACAACCACAGTATTAGTAGTCTCCTCAATCGGGTTGGTTGTATATTCATAGTATAATTTTTCACCCGGTGCAAGAGTAAACATACCCAAAAGAATGCCCATGTTATCATCTTCTACATAAACATTTGTTAGTGTCACATCACCTGTATTTTCAACTGTTATATTCCATGTTGCTTCTTCCCCAGGATTAACGCAGCAGGGTGTAACTGTTTTTTCAACTTTTATATCAGGATGTATTACATCGACAAAAGCATCATCCTCAGCATAAACACATGTCCCATGCTCATCTTCAGCAGTAACATTACCAATATTTGTTACATCCTCAGTCGGATTCGCAGTTGCACTATAAACCCAAATCTCATCAACATCAAGCAAACCATCAAGATCATCATCACCTGAAACATAAACAGGAACAAGACCCTGATCATCCATAACACTAAGAATATCAAGAGGAGAATTACCTGTGTTTATCAGAGCATAAGCATAAGTAACAAGATCACCAGAATGAATCAAAGGATTATCAACATCCTTTACAATATCAATACCAGGACAAGAAACAAAAACAAATGCATCATCGGTATCCTCTACAAAATCTTCATCAGCATAATAACCTTGAGCCGATACTAAGTTTATAAGTTCACCACATTCATCAATCTTTGCATCAAATGTAATAACAACAGTCTCACCAGGATCAACAAAACCCATATTCCAAACAAAAATAACATGACCATTTAAAGGATATAAAGTTTCATTAGGCTCATAAGGCACAGCGTTATCATTATAGATAAAACCAAGCGGTAAACTATCATGAACAGTTACATTAAGAGGGATGTCACCAGTATTCGCAATCTCAATTTTAAACCTCACAGAATCACTAAAAGAAGCATTCAGACCTTCTTCATCATAATCATCACAAGGCAAAATCTTAACAGATTTCATAACACTAATATTTGGATTTGAAGGGCAAATAACATTTACTGTTGAATAATCTGAAACATCATAAGAGCCATCTTGATTAGATACCTCTCCGCCAGGATAATCAACAGGGGTAAAACCTTCAGGATGTGCTGTGATGTTATTTATACCAATTCCACAATCTACAGCAGTTGCATTATAATAAAAAGTAAGATTTTCATGAGGCATAATTGCGGGTGGTCTATGCCATATAACTGTATTATTCTCCCAGTCATATTCCTCCCATTCTAAATGATAGCCCTCAGGCCATGGAAAATCGGGATGACCGGGATATCCCTCTGGAAAAATTGTTGTACTTTCATTTATATATCTAAGATTGTTGGGTAGCTGATCAAAAACTGTTCCGCTGAAATGTATTAAATAACAATCAGATGGATTATAAATTATCACTTTAAAATTGACAATATCATTAATATTTACTTCAGCAAATTCTGTCCAATCTGTACCATTCCATACCTTTTTTTCAATTTCTATATCGGGTTCACATGCTCTTACATTTACTATTGCTGTATCATCTACTGTGATTCTTGTATCTCTAAAAAGACCTGCTGCAACAGCCAAATTTTCGAGTTCGCCTGTATCAACAACAGTTACCTTAAATGTTATATTTATTATTTGACTTGATTGAACATTATCAAATTTCCAATAAAAGGAACCATCTGCTCTAAAAGTTGGTTCTAAAGGCACGCCGTCAACTAGAGCATTAGGTTCTAAGACCTCGTCGTCAGAAATAAAATACTCTAATCCCGCTGGTAAATAATCATCGATACTTATATCTAGCAGAGTATTTCCAGCATTCTCAATTTTTATCCAGAAATATATTGTATCGCCAGGATAAGCATCAACACTTATGTCATCATAGACTCCGTCTTCACCGTTTTTTGCATATTTTGTAATTTCTAAACAAGGGTTAAGGTTAGTTTCAATTTCTCCGACACTTAAGATATCTTTTTCATCAGCTTCAATAGTATTACCTTTAACAATACCCATATCATTTGACAAAAATGCTACTGTTGTAAAAACACTTGTAATAATAAGAGTTAGTGCAACTACAAATGATATAATTTGTATTTTGTTTGTTTTCATTTTTATTTCTCCTACTTTTTTATTAACTCTATTTATATAATACTATTAATAATATGTCTTTTATTATTTAAATAGTTTATTGTATTTCTCTATCCTGAATTAGATATGAATTAATAAAAAAACCAAGCCGATGGGGGGAGTCGAACCCCCGACCTGCTGATTACGAATCAGCCGCTCCAGCCAGCTGAGCTACATCGGCAAACAGATTCCCTGAATATGTTATTTGATTAAAAAAACTACTATTATTTTTCCGCAACATCTTTTTACTGATATCTATTTATGATTACAGATAGTAAAACTGTAAAAGATAGATATTCAAGTAGATGTTTTATGGAATTTAAAATTACAAATAGAGTAGCAGAATGCGTAGGTTTATGGTTAGCAGAAGGAGATAAAAAAACCAAAAGCGAGATTACGTTCACAAATAATTGCATACCTTTAATAGAATTATTTGGACTTACAATTAAGCAGACATTCAAGAGATATACTATAAATCCTCGTGCATATGTTTACTCTGCAAATAATGAACAAATACACGTTTCTCTTAATTGCAGAATTAAGTATTATACAGACATTCGGGCAAATAAACCATATGTCCTCTATAGACTAAGCTCAGTTAAAATTTTAGAAGAATGGAAGAAACTTGTCACTCTCGTTAAAAATGAAGAAAAGTTTTATAAATATATTTTAAGAGGCTTTTTCGCAGGAGAAGGAAATATAAAATCTGGAAGTCACGGGAACCGAACTATAAGAATAGCTCAAGGTAAACGAGACGATTTCATAGAACAAATTCTAAACTATCTTGACATAAAATATAACTATTCACCAAGAGGAAGATCATACATTATAACGGGTAAATGGAATTGGGGAAAATTTGCTAAAATGAAAATACATGAGTTGCATCCTGAAAAAAGAGATAAATTTGATAGAGTATTTAACAGTTATAAAGAAGGACATTATCCTGATAATTTCATTAAAAATGAATTAGGAGAACTTTTAGAAAAACCATATACAACAAATCAGATTTCCAAGATATTCAAAAGAGCTCCAGCAAGAATTCAGGATATCCTAATACCATTGAAAGAAAAAGGCCTAGTGAAAAATTTTAGAGTTAAAATTAAATCTTATTGGATTAACACCAATCAAAATAAAATCATCATTTCAAAAATAAAAGAAAAATATCTTAGTTCACTTAACAAAAAAGGAAAAACTGTATCAGAGTTATCTAAAGAGATGAATGTATGTTGGAAACCATCTTATAGAAGACTTTTAGAATTACAAAAATTAGATTTAGTTGTAAAAGATACTGCAGGAATATGGACGGTTTTAGATTATAAAAAAGAGGTGGTTGTATTGTGAAAAATTTATTATGTGGAGTCGATGAGGCGGGTAGAAAATAAGGGCCATATAAAGCTCTTATTTGCCTAGAGGACCAGTCATCGGCCCACTTGTTGTTGCAGGTGTTACTTTACCAAGCGATAAGCGACTAATTGAGCTTAGAGTAAAGGATTCAAAGAAAGTATCACCTGTTAGAAGAGTAAGACTTGCAGAAAAAATCAAGATAATGGCAATTAATTATGAATTAGTTGTAATTCCTGCAAAAGACATTGATGATATGAGAAAAGTTATGACTTTAAACGAAATCGAAGTAAATGCATTTAGTCGTGTTATTAAAAAACTCAAGCCCGATATTTGTTACGTTGACTCTGCGGATGTAAATGAAGAACGTTTTAAAAATGACATACTTTCAAATCTTTCTTTTAAGCCCGAGATCATTTCAAAGCATAAAGCAGATGATATTTACCCTATTGTAGGCGCTGCTTCGATTCTTGCCAAAACCAGAAGAGATGAAGAAGTTGAAAAAATTGCAAAAAAACTTGAAATGAAATTAAATCTTCCACTTGGCAGTGGTTATCCTGCAGACCCACTAACTCAGAAGTTTCTTAAAGCATGGTATGAAAAATATGGAAAACTTCCTTCAAATATTAGAAAATCTTGGAAAACAACACAGAATTTGATAAAACAAGCAAATACGAAAAGACTTGATGATTTTTAACTAAAATTTAGGAGGGGAATTGGGTCCAGACTTAACATAAAAAACAGTAATTCTGTTAATCTGATATGTGTGTGTTTTGGTTTTTTAGTCTAGACCCATCATGTGTGTATTTTGGATGGGATGTTTAAAAGTGGGACGGCAATTCTAATATTTAAGGATAATCTGTAAAAAAGTCAAATTGACAAAATGTCATTTTTAGGATAAAAAAAGAGGGGGAGAGTTTAGCTGTTTCTTTTATAAAAATATTGGTTGCATCTTTCAACACTTGAGATTAATTGTTCTATGTTTAGCGGTTTTGCTAGGTAATCAAATATGTATGAGCCAAGTATACTCATTTTTTGATAATCCTTCGTGCCTTTACCTGTAATTATTTCTATTGCAACGTTTTTTGTATATCCTCTTTTTACTATTTGATTTACAGTCTCCCATCCATCCATAATTGGCATCATAAGATCCATTAATACTACCCCTTTGAATCCTTTTTCAAGTTCGTCTAAACATTCTGCTCCGTTTGAAACAGTTATTACATCATAATTCTGTCTTTGAAATACGGTTTTTAGCGATAATAAAACATCAGGCTCATCATCTACAATCATTACTCTTTTCATCATTTTTACCTTCCACCTTACCATGACATTTTTTGTCAATGATGGTATTTAAAATTAACTTGTTAAAATGTCAAAACGAGAAAAAAAGAGGTATAAAAAAGAAGAGTAGAAATTATTGATTTTCTTCTTGGAATTCTTTTAAAAATCCTACTAGTTTTTCAACACCTTCAAGTGGCATCGCATTATATATTGAGGCTCTCATTCCACCCACTGATCTGTGTCCTTTAAGTCCTACTAAATCAAGCTCAAGTGCTTCTTTTACACATTTTTGCTCCAACTCTGCTGTAGGTAAGTTAAATGTAACATTCATAAGTGAGCGGGATTCTTTTTCTGCATGTCCTTTGTAAAAACCATCTGAGTGGTCTATTGTATCATAAAGTAGCTTTGCTTTTTGTCTGTTAATTTTTTCAATTGCAGAAACTCCACCCATGTTTTTAAGATACTCTAGCGATAATTTGCACATATATATTGCCCAGCAGGGCCCTGTGTTAAAAAGTGAGTTTTTTTCCACATGTGTTGCGTATTTTTGAATGGTTGGCGTATTTTCGGAGACTCTGTCAAGCAGGTCTTCTCTTACAATTGCAAGTGTTACACCTGCAGGTCCTATGTTTTTTTGTGCGCCTGCATATATTATTCCAAATTGGTTGAAATCAACGACTTTATCCATTATATGTGAGCTCATGTCACATACTAAAGGCACATCAGATGGTACTTTTGGCCAGTTATGATATTCTGTTCCATAAATTGTGTTATTTCCTGTAATATGTGCATATGCTGCATTTTCACTAAAGTTTATTTCTTTTGGAATGTATGAAAAGTTTTTATCTTCAGAACTTGCAACAACATCTACATCTCCAAAGAATTTTGCTTCTTTTATTGCTTTTTTTGACCATGCACCTGTGTTTACATACTGCATTGGTTTTCCATCAACTTTAAGGTTTGTTGGTACCATGAAAAATTGTGTCGATGCTCCTCCTTGAAGCCATAATACTTTGTATTCATCGGAAAGATTCATTAGATCACGGACGAGGTTGCATGCCTCGTTGTGCATTTTGTCATATTCTTTTGATCGATGTGAGATCTCCATCAAGGACATTCCTGTGTTATTCCAGTTAATTAGTTCTTCTTGTGCTTTTTTAAGAGCAGGAAGCGGTAGTGTTGCAGGTCCTGCATAAAAATTATAGACTCTTTTTGTCATAAATTCTACCCCATTTATATCTAGTTGAGGAGGTGTATAAAAAAGTGGGATTTAAAGCATTCGGATAACTGTTTTTTAGTTATTTTTCAAAATATTTTCTTACATTTGATTTGTACAATAAAAAAAGACATCCCATATTAATGAAAATAGTAAATACATCTGGGACTATTAACACGGAGAAAAGAACACCTGTAAACAAGAATATACCACAACCAATAACTGCTAGATACCATGCCCACAGCATTGCTTTATATAGACCATATGCCACTATTAATTGTATAAAACCAATAGCCATACTTGCATATACATAAATCATAAAATAAAATACTAAATCTTGATTTAAATCAGAGAAAAAGCTTTCTTGGTTAAGTATATAATATCTAGATAGTATTATAGATACAAATCCAAATACAATTGTAATAACAATAACTGCATTTAGTTCAAATGGCCTCTCTTTTTTCATCCTCTCTAATCTATTGTATATTATATTTCGTTTTAACATTTTTGTAAATATAAAATGAATATAGATAAGAACTGTAAAGAAAGCTGATAAGAACTGTACAATAAGAGTTTATAAGAAGAAACAACAAAAAAATAACTGTGAGGGAATAAAAATTATGAAGCGTTTACTAGTAATGGCTCTTAAAAACA
>CAZQXW010000026.1:0-25147 GCA_964597365.1 uncultured Thermoplasmatales archaeon
AGACCAACAAGAATAGATCGTGCTAGATCACTTGGTTACAAAGCAAAGCCTGGATATATTGTAGTTAGATCTAAGGTTAGACGTGGTGGGCTTAGGAAACATGCCATCAGATCTGGCCGTAAACCATCTGCAAAAGGTATTTCAAAAATTACGATGGGTAAGAACACACAAAGAATCGCAGAAGAAAGAGCAGCTAAAAGTTATCCAAACATGGAAGTTCTAAACAGTTATTGGGTTGGAGATGATGGTAAAAACTACTTTTATGAAGTAATAATGGTAGACCCCGTACATCCGGCGATTATGAAAGACCCAAAGATAAATTGGATAACTGATACCACAAACAAAAGACGTGTACTTCGCGGTAAAACAAGCGCAGGTCAAAAAGGACGTGGCTTAAGAAACAAAGGAAAAGGTGCCGAAAAAGTACGCCCAAGTATTCGTGCACATAATAGCAAAGGAAAATAATAATTCTTTCTTTTTTTTTATCTTACAACCATAACAGGTTTTGCAGCATATTGAACTACTTTATTTGCTATACTGCCAATAAGATATTGCCCCAACTCGCTTTGTCCCTTGCTTCCTAAAACTATGAGGTCGACATCAAGGCGATTTGACACATCAATTATAACACCTGCAGGATCACCTTCTTCAACCAGACCTCTTATCCCAAAACTTTGCTCGCCTAAATCTGCTATCACGCTATCTATTAAGTTCCAGGCTTTTTTCTTAAGAGTTTCATAAGCATTTGAGTCAACAAGTAATCTATTTTTAGAGCTAGGGATAACTGCAAGCAAAATTAACTCTCCTTGCTCATAAATAAGCATGATGGCACGATTTAATGCCTGTTCAGAACCTTCTGAACCATCAAATCCAACAAGTATTCTGTCCATACTAAATTCTTTTTTTATTTCTTTCTCCAAACCGGTCCACTATCTGTATCCTGAATTTCAAAGCCTACTTCTTGAAGCTTGTTTCTTATTTTATCTCCTACATTCCAATTCTTTTCAGACCTTGCCTTTTCTCTGGCTTCAAGGAGAATATCAAGTAGCTCTTCAATAGTTTTTCCCTCAACATCTGTTACAAAATCTTTAGAAAATTCCTTTATTTGTTTTAATAAATCTGAGTCCTGTGATATATCGTCTTTTTTATCCTGAAATAATGTTAAAATATTCCCAAGCTCAAGCAATGTTTTTAAAGCTTTTTCACACAAATTGGAATCAGTTTCAGAGTTTTCTTCAAAAAACTTGTTCGTATAATTTACAAAATCAAATATGTCGCTTACTGCTTGAGGAGAATTAAAATCATCATCCATAGCATCTTCAAAATCTGATTTGAAGTTATCAATTGCTTCTAGATAATTTTCATCTTTTTCTCCTGTTTTATTCTCTCTTATGCATGATTCAAGTTTTTCTTTGACTCTATGAATTCTATCGAGCCCTTTTTTTGCATTTTCAAGACCTTTTTCACTAAAATCAGGTGGACTTCGATAGTGGGCTTGTGCAAAGAAGAAACGAACAACTTCCGGATCCCATTTTTTAATTAAATCCTTGACATTTACAATATTTCCAAGGGATTTGCTCATCTTTTCTCCTTCAACTGTTAGAAGGCCTATATGCATCCAGTATTTTGCAAACTCTTTACCGGTTGCAGCCTCTGCTTGTGCAATCTCGTTTTCATGATGTGGAAAACGCAGGTCCATCCCACCTCCATGAATATCAAAGGGAAGGCCCAAAAACTTACTGCTCATAGCAGAACATTCTATATGCCAACCAGGACGTCCAGGACCCCAGGGGCTTTCCCAAGAAGGCTCATCTGGTTTTACACTTTTCCAAAGTGCAAAATCAAAAGGATTATGTTTTTTATCTCCTGGGTCTTTTCGAGTTCCAGCCATCAGTTCATCCAGTTTTTGACCAGAGAGTTTACCATAATCCGGGAATTTCTCAACGCTGAAATAAACGTCACCCTCTGACTCATAGCCATAGCCTTTGTCTATGATTTCCTGAGTCATTTTTATCATATCCTCAATTGTTTCAGAGGCTTTTGGATAAACATCGGCACGTCGTATACCAAGCTCGTCTAAATCATTAAGACAAATGTCTGTAAACTTTTTAGAATACTCAAGCGGGTCAACACCCTTCTTGTTTGCAGCAGCAATAATCTTATCGTCAACATCTGTAACGTTTTGAATATATGTTACATCAAGCCCTCTATGTTCAAAATATCTTCTAATAACATCAAAAGCAAAATATGTTCTGGCATGACCGATGTGGGCATCAGAATAAACTGTCATTCCACAGACATACATTTTTACTTTTCCAGACTCAACTGGTTTGAACTCTTCTTTCTCTCTTGTGATTGAATTGTAGATTTTTATTGTCATTCTAAACACTCGGCTTTACTTGCAAATAGGGATAAAAATATATAC
Source organism: uncultured Thermoplasmatales archaeon (assembly GCA_964597365.1). Lineage (GTDB taxonomy): Archaea > Thermoplasmatota > E2 > DHVEG-1 > DHVEG-1 > CAZKUB01. Next base: position 2,426 of record CAZQXW010000026.1, read on the forward strand.
TTTACTAATAAAATGATACCAATCCTTTAAATACACTTTTTCTATGCAAAGATTGGAGGTTAAAGTTTATGGCAATAACTGGTTCAAAACAAGAACAAATTGCAGTACTTACTGGAGGAGGAGATGCTCCAGGATTAAACGCTGTTATAAGAGGCCTTACAACAAAGGCAAAAAAACATGGTTATGATGTTTTAGGATTATGTGATGGATGGGCTGGAGTTCTTGATGGAGGTGTGGAAAAACCTCTTGATCTCGATGAAGTAGAAGATATTCATATGATAGGTGGAACAATACTCGGCTCGTCAAGAACAAACCCTTACAAAGTAGAAGGAGGAGTAGAGCAAGTCAAAAAGAATCTTGAAAGAATAAACTGCAAATATCTTGTTGCAATAGGTGGAGAAGACACACTTGGAGTTGCAGCAAAACTTCACAAAAATGGAATAAACGTCATAGGGGTTCCAAAAACAATCGACAATGACTTATCAGAAACAGATTACACATTCGGATTTGACACAGCAATAACACGTGCATCGGAAGCAATAAGAAATCTTCACACAACAGCAAAATCACATCACAGAGTAATAATAGTCGAAGTAATGGGAAGACACGCAGGATGGATGACCCTTGAGGCAGGAATCGCAGGAGGAGCACATGCTATACTTTTGCCTGAAGAAGAATTTGACATGAATATGCTTGTAAAAATTATAAAAAACCGTGATTCCAAAGGCAAAAACTACACAATAATTGCAACATCAGAAGGTGCAAAACCCAAAGGTGGAGATATTAAATTCAAAGACCAAAAAGTTGATGCATTCGGTCACAAAATACTAGGGGGAATTGCAGAACAACTCTCAAAGAAACTTGAAGAACTAACTGGTAAAGAATGCAGACATGTGGTCCTTGGTCACTTACAGCGAGCAGGAACACCAACAGCATTTGACATAAATCTTGGAACACGTCTTGGAATTCTTGCAGCAGATATGATAAAAAATAAAGATTTCGGAAAGATGGCAGCACTACGTGGAACTGAAGTAGTACCAGTACCACTTGAAGAGGCTGTTGGAAAGCTAAAAACAGTTCCGAAAGAAAGGCTTGAAGAAGCAAAAGTATTTTATGAATTATAAGGAGGAAAAAAGATGCCACTAGTCCCAATGAGACAAATACTAGATGAAGCAGCAAAAAAAGGCTATGGAATACCACATTTTAATGTAAACAACATGGAACAAGCACAAGCAATCATGCGAGGTGCAGAAGAAGTAGAATCACCAGTTATTATGGCCGCCTCGAAAGGCGCGCTGAAATATTCAGATATGCTATTTCTAAGAAACATAATGAATGCATGTATCGAGAGATATCCAAAAATACCAGTTGCACTACATCTTGATCATGGAACAAGTGTAGAAATATGTCAAACAGCAATCGATCTTGGCTTTTCATCTGTTATGATGGATGGTTCCCTTCAGGAAGATGGAAAAACACCAAGAGACTTTGACAGCAACATAGAAATCACAAAAGAAGTAGTAAATCTTGCGCATCCACTGGGAATTACGGTGGAAGGCGAGCTAGGCTGTCTAGGTGGAATTGAAGATGGAATTGGATCGGGCCAGGAGAAACTAACCGACCCGGATCAAGTAAAAGAATTCGTAGAAAAAACAAATGTTGATGCTCTGGCAGTTGCAATTGGAACAAGCCATGGAGCTTACAAGTTCAAAATCAAACCAGATCCTGATAAAAATTTACTTGCGATGGATATCATCAGAAGAATCCATGAGATATGCCCAGAACTTCATATGGTCATGCATGGGTCATCATCTGTGCCACAAGAATTAATCGCACAAATCAATGAGTATGGCGGTGCTATCCCTGAGACATATGGTGTACCACTATGGGCTATACAAGAAGGAATACAAGCAGGGGTTAGAAAAGTAAATGTTGATACCGATCTAAGACTTGCAGTTACGGCTACCGTTAGAAAAATCCTAAAAGAACAACCTGAACAATTCGATCCAAGGAAATATTTAGGCCCTGCAAGAGATGCAATGAAAAAAATCATAATGGAGCGTTATACAAAGTTTGGCAGCGCAGGTCATGCGTTTGATTATGAGCCTATGAATCTAGATGATATGAAAAAATTCTACAAAAATGAATAAAATTGGGGCTTTTTGCCCTTTTTCAACCTTCAATTTTATATATTAAAAGCTTATTCTGGTGTTTTACCTTATAAATATACTTGGAGTAAAATACTATGGCACGAATGCATGCTAGAAGAAAAGGCAAATCTGGTTCAAAACATCCAGTTGAGCGAAAAGACCATCCCGATTGGAGTTCACTTAATCCTAGAGAAGTAGAATCACATGTAATTGATCTTGCAAAAGAAGGAAAAACCACAAGTGAAATAGGAATGATCCTAAGAGACCAATATGCGGTCCCAGACATAAAACTTGCAACAGGTAAAAGTATTACAAAAATCCTTGATGCAAACAATATAAAACCAGAGATACCAGAAGACCTAAGAAACCTTATAAGCACTGCTCTTTCACTTAGAAAACACCTTGAAACCAATAGAAAAGATACTCATAACAAAAGAGGACTTCAACTTGCAGAGTCAAAGATAAGACGGCTTGCAAAATATTATATAAGCACAGGAAAACTTTCAGAAAACTGGAAATATAGTCCTGAGCAAGCAAAACTATTGTTTGAATAATCTAGTTTTGTACAAAGTTAAAAATAACTATCATTTAATCTTTTTACAAGATTACTAATTTTTTTATCATTTAATTTTGGATTTTTCCCCTCTCTAAATGGATTTTTTTCTAGTTTAAATTTTGCCAATTCCTTGTTCTTTCCCTGTTTGATTTTCTTTATGTATTTTTCATACAGGTTTGGATTAAGATACGGGTTGTACATTTCATTACAGTATTTCATTTTAAATAGTTGGTTTTTACATGCTCTTTGTAAAAATTCTAAATATTCTAACGACTCTTCATAATTACCAATTGAAATATTTAAAAAAGCAAGTATATGAAACAAATTTATGCATTGATAAAATGGCCCTCTTTGTATAAAGAACTCGAATGAATATAAATCTTCAGATAATACTTTTTCAATATTTTTAATTAATTTTTTTAATTTAGTTTCGTCATCAATCCATGAATCATCATATGCATAATCATAGAAATTTTTTATACGATAGAAATGCTCAAATTGTTCCTCTAAAGTGTTACAATCTAAAAATGATCTGATGTATGGATTTGAAAGTGAGGATATTGGTGGAATAATCACTCTCACTGCTGGAAAATTGATAGTTTTATGAGTACAGTTTATTACCTCTAAATCCCAATTATTCTTTTTACAAATATTGTCTTTTATATAATCTATGTCGTCCTTGAAGTCATCATTTTTTATGTTCTTTAGATTATCAATAGAGATGCTTTTTCCTTTTTCTAAAAATGATAAATCCCCATAATAATAAAAATTCCTGAAAAAATATCTGTATTTATCTTTATTTTTTAAATATTTTTTACCTAATTTTTTAACCCAAAAATTATACAAAATATCTGAATCTTTTCTATACATTAATTCATCTGTTGTTAAACTTTGAACGCGTTCTGTGAAACATCTTACTATAGCTTCTTCTAAATCAAGATGCGATCCAGGATCTATTAGCTTATAATATCTGTCTTTCTTAAGTTGGTTTTCATCATTTTCGATATTTTTATTAATAAATAGTACACCAACAACAGGTATTTTGTTGTTCAAAGTAAAATCTTTAATTATAACTTCTATATTTATCGAATTTAACATTTCAACAAATTTTCCTATCCTTTTATCACTAATTGAGTTAATATCGATTGTAGGACAAGTTATTTTTTTAGTTATAATCTCAGATGAAGCGTATCTTTCAAATATTTCACATGAGCCCTGAAAAACCGCTTCTTCGTATGTATTTCCAGCAGCTAGTCCATTTGAACCACTTACCATATCAATAAAATGTATTGGTACCTTAGTGGTTTTACCAGTTATAATCGAGGTACTGTCTACTAAAAAATTAAAAATATTATTTTCTTCTAGCGTTTTATACTGCTCGTTTGAGAGAGTATTTTGTAAATATTTATTCACCTGTTCATAGTTAGTGTACTTAGAGTCTTTCTCTATTGTAAAGCCGTTTATAAATTTTCTTTTAATAAAATCATCCAGAATGTCAGAATATTTTTCTATATTGTGGTTTAAATTGTTAAACACATTCAGTCCAGCAGATAATCTTTCGACCATCTCTGCATAAGCACTACATTCAGCTAAAATTCTTGTATTTGCTTTACCTGTGGTTCTAAAACCAAAATCTGTTAAAAAGAGATCCCCTGAATAAATTGTATGTCCTTTTGATTCAATTTTTTTTTCGACATATTCCAATTTTAATCCAATTTTATTTAAACCATCTTTAATTCTTTTAAGGGTATTTTTTGGATGGTCGCTTTTATAGTTTTTAAATATTTTTGGGGATGATTTTAATTCCATAAAATTTGATTATTAATATGATATATATTCTTTTTTGTTGTCTATTATGTCGAAAAGATCATCTATGAGGATTATTGTCCTATAAGTTATATATAATTATGAGGTATATATTTATTTGATAGGAGTGTTAAATAGAAATGTCATCAACTGCAGCGGTGATCCCCTGGGGTCCATTTTTAAAGCTTAGAAAAAAGAAGAAATAAGCTAAATTGTGAGTTTTAGTTTTTATTTCTGAACATCCAGATTCCTTTGTACTGGTTCATTCTGGATTAATTTTATAAAAACTATTCTTATTTATGTTTCAAAATTTATCGTAGAGGTTTATATGAAGTTTATTTTTGCAATTGAGGTCTCAGGAATTTGTGACAATGGCTGTTCTTATTGCCCTTATCCTAATTCTAAAAGAAAGAAAGGTATTATGTCTTTTTCAACATTCAAAAGAACTATGGATCTTGTTAGAAAACTTAATCAAAATAGGATTTGTTTACACAATTTCGGAGAACCATTGCTTCATCCAGATATAGTTAAATATGTAGAATATGCAAGAAAATATGTTGACAATGTAGTTTTTAGTACTAATGGTGTCTCGCTGACTAGGAAAATGGCTGAGTCACTTAAAGATGCAGGTCTTACTGAATTGTATTTATCATTTCATGACAAAAAAATAGCTAATAGAGCAAAAAGAAACTGTAAAAATTTAGACATACTAAAAAAAGAAAGGTCAACATTTACTCATGATTGGGCCGGCACTTCAGAGAAAAAAACACTTTACAGTCGTTATACAAATTTTTTAATAAAAAGTAAAATTATGAAAAGGCCAGATGTATGTCATTTTATTGATAAAGACCGTGTTGTTATTTTATGGGATGGAAGAATTAATTCATGTTGTATAGACATGGAGGGGCTAGGTGTTTTAGGCTCTATATTTGATAAAGATCCTTTTGAATATAAAGTTAAATCATTTTCTCTTTGTAAGACTTGTCATAAACCTTATCGACAGGATGAAACTGGCTTCTACAAATAGAAATATTCATTTCCTGAAAATAAGCAGCGCCGTTTTGCTATATTACTTAATTTCAAAATAAAAAATCTTATGTCTGCTTTTTATTGATAGTTTCTCAATTTTAGAATCCTGCATTCTCCACATATTTTTTCTTGTTTTTTTCTAAAAATACGCAATTCTTTTCCATTCCATACATCAATCAAATCTTCTTTGAATATATTGCCATAATATAATGTCGGAAGTTCACTGCATGGTGTAATTTTTCCATCTACGGTGATATATATCTTATCAAATGCATTTGGACAATATTTTCCAAACCGGCAATTAAGTCTTTTTAACCCTTTATTTACTGAATATATAGAGTCGACACGGATTTCCACATCCATATTATCGATTTTTTTATAAAAAGACATCATTTCTTTAAAATCAGGCCTTTTTAAAGTTGATTCTAATTTTTTTTTAGAATATGTATTTAGATTAATCAAAGATACAAAAGACAAATTCATTTTTTCTGCATATTTGATAATATCTGGTATTTCATACATGTTTGTTTTATGAACAGTTGTAGTAATACCTATCTTTAAATTTGAATTATTTTTCTTTTTTAGTTTGGCAAGGTATTTTAGGTTCTCTAGAGCTACATTGTTTTTATGTCCATTTTTCTCATTATTTTCAAGAGAGTCTACCGAGAATAATATTGTAGTCAAGCCTGTTCTAAGTATTTTATTACATTTTTTCTTGTCAAGCATCAATCCATTTGTAAAAATGCTTGTAGTGTATCCATTACTAAAGCAATAATTAATCATATCATATATCGATGGATGTATGAGTGGCTCTCCCCAACCAGTAAGAATTATGTGCTTTACACTTTTAGGTATTTTATTGATTATTTTTTTAAAGGTTTCAAAGTCCATGTTGATTAACGGTATATCAAATAATTTACGTGGGCACATCTCACAGTCAAGATTACATTTGTTAGTTACACCCATCTGGACTGTTCTTGGTGATTTTGGAATTAAATAAAACACTTTTTTTATATTATGCATATTCAAATCCTTAAAACCAAATAATTTAGAAATAATATTACAATTCATCTATTATGCTACAATTATATATCGTGTTATAAACCTTATGTGATTGGCAATTTATTGTAAGAGTTGATTCAGGTACCCCGTGGCTTTAAACCTGCTTTTTTATATAATTCATCAATTACTTTCAAATTTTTAACTGCGTCATTGATATTTGTTTCAATCTTTTTTTTATCATTAATTGATTGAAGAAAGGATACCAGTTGAAAATAATATGTACTTTTTTGTTTTGAAGTTATAAGTTTTTCAATCTTTGATTTTTTATTTTTTAACCTCAAATCAATAACACCTCCATACGGTGAAAATGGAGCACTGCAACTTAGTGTACCCCTATTACCTTTAATTTTAAGTTCACTTCCTGTCTTTTTTTCGTTAGCCAAAGATGATTCAATAATTCCTTTTATGCCGCTTGGAAAATATAATTCACCATGGAAGAATGTGTCAATTTGATCTTTAAATATATCTGCATAAGCTGAATCTATTTTTGGTTCTTCTTTTATGAGTGTTCTTGTAATATTTATAGCATAACAACCTACATCTAGTAAACTTCCGCCCCCAAGATCAAAATTATATCTTATATCAGATTTACGTCTGATATTTATAAGACATTTTGCTGATATATCTTGGATTTTGCCTAACTCATCATTTTTTATGATTTCATTAATACGATGAAATAATGGATGATATCGATAATGAAAGGCTTCCATCAATAAAACTTTATTATTTTCAAATTCTTTTTTAATTTTAAGGGCCTCATTGCTGTTTGATGCAATAGGTTTTTCACAGATAACGTGTTTTTTAGATCGTATTGATTTAATGTTCCATTCGGTGTGAAGACCGTTTGGAAGAGAGTTATATATTATATCAATTTCTGGATCTGCTATTAATTTATCATATCCTTTACAGTATTTGGGTATATTGTATTTTTTTGAAAATATTAATGATTTAATCAAGTTACGTGAGCCAATTGAATCAATAACTATATTTTGGAGAGAGTCAGCAGGTATAATAAGTCCATTTCTTGAGATCATTGAAGTACCAAGGATACCGACATGAAATTTTCTGCTTCCTTCTTTCATTGTTGAGATAATACTATTTCCTTATTGTTTTTATATTTTTACAAATAGAAAAATAAAAAATCGAATAATGTTTCAATTTTTTAGGTCTTCCAATGATATATCAATGTATTCAAGAGCTTTTTTAATCTGTTTTCTTTTTACTAGTTTATGTTTTAAAAGCGAAGTTGCAACTGGTAGAAGAATTGACCATTTTAGGCGACTTTCTTTCCCTTGTCTTATAAGGTTACATAAATGTTTAACATAATAGCTATAGCCATGAATGTACATATCTAGGAAAGTTGTTAACCACATCATATGACAATTAGTATTAAGAGAACTCAAGTTTTGTTCTTTAATTATATCTTTTTCGTCAAGTATCTTGATTATATCCTTAGGTCTAGGTGGATCTAAAAAACATAATGGATGTATAAACCTAGGAATGCTTTCATATCGGCCAGGATTCCAAAAATAAGCACGATCCTTGTCATTAAACTTCTTATGATAAAGCGTTTCAGGTATCCAACTATTAGATATTTTTTCTTTTTCTATTTCAGGAAGTTTTAACTGATCTTGAGAATGCCCACTTATAACTAAAGAAATGTTTTTTTCAGCTGCAATGTTAAGGCCGGTACTACGTATTAGAATATGACAAATTGAGCAAACGTTCTTTGTATAACTTTTCTCAGTTGGATTTAATATACACTCCTGGTAAATTCTTTTAAATAGATCATCTTCAGGTTTGACTGTTAAGTGATCTGTTCCAAATTTTTTTACAGTTTTTTTAATGTTATCGTGAGTAATCTTAGGATACAATCCATTATCTACATTTACAGTTAACACATTTAGATTGTATTTTTCAACGAGCAGATATAACATATATATACTGTCTTTTCCTCCACTAAAAAGAAGAACGCAATCATGTTTATTTTTACCCTTTATGTTTTTGATATATTTCTCAAATTCGTTTTTTATCTTGTTTTTATCTAAATTATTATTTTTTCTCTTGGTTTTTCTTTCACCTAAACATAGATTGCAAATATTGTTTTTGTCTAACTTTACATTAGGAAATTTTTCATTTATTAAGCAATTTTTACAGTGTTTAATAATGCCCACCTTTTCTTATTAGAAATTTCATATTACTTTATTATCAGATGTTTTTTAGTATTATATAATATAAGGGCCTTAATTATCTTTTATTTTTGAATCATTATTATGCTACTATGATTAAGAAGGCGGGTATTATGATCTAGAATTTTAAACTTGTATTTTGAAACAAAACCTTCCATTTTTTTCGGATTCATATTTGAAAAGGATTTATTCATTTTCCCGAATTTTTTTGTCTTATCTGAATATTGGATAACAGCAACCCCTGAAGGTTTTAACACTCTTTTTATGTTTTTTAGGTATTCAAATATACCTTCAGGATCTGTATGTACAAATACTCCAAAAGTAAATATAAAATCGACATAGTCTGATTGTATCCCATCTAGATTATATCCTGATGTTTTATAAAAATTGATTTTTGATATATTTTTTCTAAAACGTTTTTTTAGATAATCAAAAAACTCAGGATTCAATTCAACTATTATAATTTCCTTTGCTTTTAATAAATAGCTAGTCCATCGTCCTCCACCTGAGCCTATCTCAAGAACTATACTATCCTTTTGGACATAAGGAGAAATATATTTACTAACAACTTTTGAAAGATCGCCTGGTTCTTTTTGTAGAATTTTGTTTGATAATCTATAAAAAACCCCTCTTTTTCTACCAGGATCTCCCCAATTATGGCCATAATACACTTCATCTTTTTTTGTCTTATTAAATCTCTTTAAATCTGTTGCCCATTTCTTGTTCCAATCTGTAGATGGCATAAAACCCTTATTATCATTGATTACAAGATATATAATGATTGCTTTGATGATTTTTTATTAAATAGTATCTTATGATGAAATAACTTATTAAGAATTTCAAATAAATGTTCTTTCTATGAATTTAAAAAACATTTATATTTACAAAATGTATTTTGTTCTATATAATAAATTAATTGATTTTTATAGATTAAAGGGAAGATTAAGAACTGTATGGATACATTATATAAATTAACTAATAAAAAAGTTGATATTGTTAAAGAACCTTGGGATTTTTTAGTGATATTGGATACTTGTAGATATGATATATTCAAACAGGTTTATAGAGATTTTTTTAAATGCGGAAAATTAAAAAGAGCTTTATCCCCTGCGAATCATACTAGAGAATGGTTAATTAAATGCTTTCCAGATAAATATGAGGATATTGTCTATATATCAGGCAATCCTAACATAAATTCTAAAATTGTTATGAAAAGTGGCGGGAAGGTTTTTTCAGCAAAAGAACATTTTTTTAAGATTATTGATGTTTGGAATTATGGATGGGATGAATCTATAGGTCAGGTGCCTCCGAAACAGATAAACAAAGCTTTTCATAAATATTACTTAAAATATCCAAATAAAAGATTTATTTTGCACTATCAACAGCCACATTTTCCATGGATCAGCATTGGTGGCGAACCAAAATCTTTTCAGGATAAGTATAAAAAAATATATAATAATGCTGTAAAAAGGATTAAAAAAAGGCATATAATAAAAGAGATTATACCACATGTTTTTTGGTGGAAACTTCACGAAATTTTAAAAACCCCTCCAGAGAGTAATCGTGAAAAGCATTACAGATTATATGGTAGAAAAGGAATGATTGATGCTTATACTAAAGACTTAGAACTAGGTCTTAAACATGTTAAATTTTTAACTGATTATATTGATGGTTACTGGTTAATCACGGCAGATCATGGAGAACAACTGGGAGAGCTTGGAATCTATGCACATCCGCCTTATGGTAGGTTAAAAAAACAATACGAAGTTCCTTGGTTTGAAATAAGATAACTCTATGGTTTATATCCACCAATCTTCAGAGTTGGATCACCAAATAAAATACATTGTTGCACTGTCCTAGCATTGATTGCGTCGGGGGTTGGTTTATCAAATGTATCATAATAAGATATTGAAGGCGTTTCCCAGTTTATTGGGAATTTCTTTAAATAACTGTGTATTATTTTTTTCCATATTTCACCTAGAATGTCAACCTTTTTTACATTGTACTCATAATAAAACCTTGGGGAAATAAAACTCCAGGCATCTGCTTTTCCTTCTGTTTCTGGTGCCCATTTAAGATGTGCTAGGCTGGTTGAACCAATAGATGCTATTGCCCCACCTGATGCTTTACGTGTAATTGCCCACATCCAGCAGTTTCTTATGCAATCCATCCAATAAAATGATTTATGCGGATGTTTAATTATGTTTATTGGGGTGGTATCAAAGGCACTGTTACGACAGCCACTTGCTATACAAATTGGAAGTTTACTGCCATTTAATAGATATTTCATATGATGATTTGAAAATCTACAACACCATTTAAGTTTGTCATCTTTGTGTGTTATCCAGAATGGTGGATTTCCATGACCTTCTAAAGATAAAAACCCACATCCTTTATTTATCGCTTTAATTATATTTTTTCTATTCAGATTTCCATATGAAGCAAATAATTTTGTATGATTGAAACTCTTCATATAGCCCAATGCCTCTGAAAGTGTTGCTTCACCTTCATAACATTCTTCCAGTTCCGGATGTGTATTCCCTCCAGCTGCGACAATATTTTTAAACCATGGTTTACCAAATGTCTTTTTTTCGTAGTTTATAATTTTATTTACTATTATTTTTACTTCTATTTTGTTTTTACAAGGCAGCCTTCCTATACATACGTCCGGCCTTAAATCGATATCTTTATCTTCGGCTTTTTTACCTGTCCATTCACCAAAAATATTGTTTTTGTTTGAATCCCATGTAGAAAAACTACCATCTTTGTTATATATATCTGCATAATATAAATCTGAGATAAATGGGGGTTCCTTGACTTTAGCCTCTCTATATCTATATCTGTCTAAACTGTGTATATATCTAACTGGTAATTGTTTGTAACTCCCTACTAATAGAACATATTTGATTTTATGTCTCTCAATTGATTTCTTTATAAAATACTTAATCTTTTCTTGTCTATCTCTTCCTTTAATTGCTTCTGAATTATAGATATCTCCTAAATTAATAACCTTTGTTTTTATACCATATTCGTTTTTATGTTTAGATAAACTCTGTAAAGTTTTTTTAAAATAATGTGGTGTTATAATAAATAAATCATATTCTTCTATGTCTTTTTTCATCAGTGGATTATCCCTATCAAAAATAAACATTTGTCCTTTTATAAAATATCCTATATTCTAGATATTCTACTTTTACATGGTAAATTTATTAAAGGATTTTTTAAACAAAAACATACCCAACTTGCAGAGTCAAACAATATTTTTTATTGTGTCCAATATTTTATATACGCTATACTATTAGTAGGAATATATGTTATTGTCAAACGATATTCATTGTCTTCTTCAAACTCATCATATAACCCTGTGAATTTAATATTGTCTTGATTTTCAACGAGACTATACATATTCTCTTTTGTATAATCGCTGTATTCTAACAGATGCTCTGCATCAGAGACGTCATATATTTCAAACGAAAGATCAGACCAATACAGATAATCATCATCTACATATGTTATAAACAAAGTCATATTATTACCAGAATCTGGAGTAATCATGGCAGAAATATTTGGTGTTGTTTGCATAGAAGGACCAGCACTCATCATGCCACTAACATAAACATAAACTGTTGCAGCAATTGCAATAGGAACAATAATTAAAACTATCAAAACAATAGCTATAATCAATCCAGTATTGCTTTTCTTTTGTAACTCTTCAGGGGGGCCAACTGTTATCCCTTCATGTTTTGCTACTAATCTTCCACAATAAGGGCATCTGTTACCATCTTCAGGCATTGATCGACCACAATGAGGACAATATTTTACCAAAATATACACCATCCTTTACTTTTTTTGTAACGTCTAACTATTTATAAAACATCTTATATTAGGCTCACAAGCAAATGTCAATTGATGTACAAAAACAATTCGATAAAGCCGCAGAAATAATAAACTCCTATCCAAAGGATACTCGTATTAGAGTAATCTCTCACTACGATGCAGATGGAATTTCTGCTGCGGCAATTATCTGCAAAGCACTTTATCGCGCAGGTTATGATTTTCATGTAACACTTATGAGAAATCCTTTTGACAAAGGACTTCAACGTGTTTCAAAAGAAGAAAACAAACTAATAATATTCTGTGACATGGGAAGCGGTCAGATTGAAACCATCGAAAAAATAGATGCCAAATCAACCATAATCGATCATCATCAAGTCAGAAAAGAAAAAACATCTGATAATGTTCTTCAAATAAATGCAAACCTGTGTGGTATAAACGGAAATTACGAAGCATGCGGTGCAACACTGATATACGGGGTTGCAAAATCACTAAATCCTGAAAATTCTGATTTAGTATCGCTCGCTCTTGTTGGAACAACAGGTGATAAACAATATATTGGCGGCTTTTCTGGCTACAACAAAGGACTAATCGAAGAAGCACTAAAAAATAACTTAATTTTTGAAAAAACAAGTATGAAGTTTACAGCAGAAACACTATCAGAATCATTGTATTATGCAATCGATCCATATTTTTCAGGTATATCTGGAAACAAAGAAGCAATAGATGATATGATTAAAAAACTTGGAATCAAATCAGATAGAATCAGTGATCTAGATTCTAAGGAATTAAAAAAACTCAATTCTTTTTTAATGCTAAATCTCATAAAAAAAGGATGTGAAAAAAACATTCTTGACACAGTTATAAGAACTCGTTTTACATCTGAAAACATAGCTTTTGAATTCGAAAGATTTGCAGATCTACTAGATTCATGTGGCAAAGGTGGAAACAGAGGAATAGGTCTTTCTGCTGCAATAGGTGATAAAAAAGCGTTGGATAATGCAGTAGAGCTTGAAAAAAAATTCAAACAAAATATTCTCGATGAACTCTTGAGACTTGAATCCGAAGGATTTGAAGAATTAAACAGTTTTAGATATTTTTATAGCAAAAACTCGTCCATGGGTGGAGTAATCTGTGGTATTGCAACAAACTTCATGCTAGACAATAAAAAACCGCTCATATCAATTGTGAGAAACAAAGACGAAATACATGTATCCTGCCGTGGAAATCAGCATCTAGTAAAAAATGGCCTTGACCTTGGTGCTGCAATGAAAGAAGTTGCAAAAAAACTAGATGGACATGGCGGTGGACACGCAATTGCAAGTGGTGCCACAATTGCTCTTTCAAAAGAAAAAGAATTTCTTAAAATAGTTGATGATTTAATTACAAAACAAATTAAAAAGTGAGATTATGAAAGCAAAATGCAAGTTAGAAATTGATTTCGAATCAGAAAGTGATGTTAAAAAAATCGTAAAATCAGTAAGCGTTGATGATTTTGATTTTGTAAAAACAAAAACATCAGGTAAAAAACTATTAGCAGAAGTAAACAGCAACTCTGTTCCAAGTCTTTTACACACACTTGATGATTACCTCGCATGTGTTTCTGTTGCAAGTAAAGTCTTGGATAAAGATTAATAATTATTTACATTATGCTGTAGGTGAGATATTATGAAATTTGATTTAAAATCAGAGTTTACATTCAGCGGTGATGTATCGTCTTTTAAGGATGATTTAAACAGTTTTATCAAAAAGTTTAACGAAGAACTAATAAAAAAAGACAAAACCGTAAAGATACAAGACATTAAAATCAGTAAAAGCACTCTTTCGTTTTCAATTATATCTGAAGGTTTATTTAGACCACATAGCGGACTTCTTCAGATAAAAAACAACATTTCAAAGGAATTTGGAAAAAAATACCATGTCGGCGTCAGAGATATAAAGATACAAGGATATGAAATTACTTTTGAATTAGAAAAAAAACCACTAAAAGATGTTACTATTCCCTTTGCAGATGTTAAATTTAAAGAAAAAAACGCAAAGGTCTCTTTAAAAGACGTTGATGAAGAATTCCTGCGAAGAAACTACATTGACAGGATAATTACCCGCATAAAAGAAAAAATAGAGAATCAATACTACGAGGGAAAAGGAGAATTCTGGAAATCAATTTGGGAGTCAGGAGAAAAAAAACCAGTTTGGAATAAAGACCCGACTGAAGAGATGGTAAAACTTGACTGGCTCAAGCAAGGGCCAACAAAGGGTAAATGGTTTTATAGGCCGCAGGCCGCAGCAATTCTTAAAACAATGGAGAAAATTGCAATAGAGGAAGTTTTAAAGCCACTTGGATTTCAAGAAATAATCGAATCAGGATTAGTACCATTCGACGTATGGCTAAAAACAGGGCATATGGAAGGAATGCCTGGTGAATTCTATTATGTATCAGAGCCTGCAACGCGTGATACAGAAGCATGGGAACGTTTTGTCGACCTTACTAAAATTACAAAAGAAATAGATATTGATGAGCTAAAAAAGAACCTTGGAGAACCTGTAGGGGGTATTTGCTATGCACAATGCCCTCTTATTTACTGGAGTTTCAAAGGAAAAACCATTTCTGAAAAAAGCCTTCCTGTATTTGTATATGATAACACAGCTGTTTCAAACAGGTATGAATCAGGCGGAAGACACGGCATAGAAAGAGTAGATGAATTTCACAGAATAGAGCCTGTTTATATTGGTACACGTGAACAGCTTCTAAAATTACGTGAGGATTTACTTGAGCGTTACAAGCATGTTTTCAATGATATATTTGAGCTGGAGTGGCGTATGGCATGGGTCACACCTTGGTACATGCAGCAAGCAGGAAAAATAGGTGACAAGGGAACACAGGACACAGGCACCATTGATTTTGAAGCATATATGCCATATCGTGGAGATAGGAAAAAATCAGAATGGCTAGAATTTCAGAATCTAAGTATTCTAGGTGATAAATACATAAAAGCATTCAATATAAAAGCACAAAAAAGCGAGCTTTGGAGTGGGTGCTCGGGAATCGGACTTGAAAGATGGACCACTGCATTTCTCGCTCAAAAAGGACTTGATCCTAAGAACTGGCCTGAAGGTTTTAGAAAATATTTGGATAAACTTCCTGAAGGTATTGAGTTTTTATGAATAAAAACTTATCAGAATATAAAAGAAAATATGATGTCGCCCGCCATCATGCATGGGCCGGATCTGTTCTTTTAGCAGTACTAGTTGCAACTAGGGGATTTTTAGAACTTTCAGATATCAAAATCAATGATTGGATAATAGTTGCAATTGGATTAATACTCATTTTTTATGTTTTAATCTCTGTTTTTTTTACATACAAGTATCGTGCATGTCTTTCTTCTGTTTCAAAAAATGTTGTAGAAGTAAAAGTAAAATCTGATGATTTAGAAAAAGAAAAGCTAAAAATTGAGAAGAAAAAAGCAAAAGCAGAGATTAAAAAAGCCAAAAAGGCAAATAAAAAATAAATATTAGAGAAAAACCTTTAAATAGGGATTCTTTTCCACCTGCGATGGCAAAACGTAGAAAAGAAAAAGATGAAGAAAGTGATGATAAACCTTTCAAAGCGCCGAAATTCGATGAAAAAGAATTCATAAGAAAAGAGAAAATAAACATACGTGCAACGTTTATTGCATTTCTATTTGGCAGTTTAATGGCTCTTGTATGTTTTGGATTTTGGGCTCTAATGGGAAGTGGAGTAGGTTTTAGATGGACTTTAGTCCTTTTAGTAGCAGTTGCTAATGCAACTTTTCTTAGATACATATTTGAGCGTTTTAAAATTGATGTTTCTCACTTTACAAAAAAGAACTGGTTTACAAACATAATGATATACTTTTTTACATGGCTATTAATAATGATCGTAATAGTAAACCCTCCATTTTATGATGATGAAAGTCCACTTGTTGACTTAGTTGCATTACCTGAAATGCAGGAGCCTGGGGGAAACATAACCTTTGTTGCAAAGATTACAGATAATGTTGCTGTAGATTATGATAACATAGTTTTGGAAATAACAGATCCTGATGGAAATATAACGTCTCTTTCTCCTACAGGTTTTGAAATGAATAATATGATAGCTATGTTTGTATTTGATAACTCGCAAGAAACTCTCGGAGATTTTGAATACAAATTTACTGTAAGTGATTCAAATGGTCTTATAACTGAAAAAACAGGTACTTTTTCATATGATTTTGATGTGATAAGTGTTGATCCAGATGAATTGGAAAATATTACTCATAACGATGATATTGAAATTGAAGTAGATGAAAAAGTAAGCAAACAAAACTTTAGAGTATATTATAAATTAGACGATGGTGAAGAAATAAACGTTGATAGAAAAAATGTCGATATAAAAGACGAATATGAAACAAGACCTGAATATGAAGGATGGGAGTCTGAAAGCAATTACACTATGAAAACATACGTAGAAACTTCATACTATTTTGTAGGGATATTCAAGAAATACAGTAATGTTGTAGAAGACACAGAAATATATAACTTTACAACAGCAGATGATTCAGATATAGGCGATGAAATACCACCGATGCCTTGGAATCATAGCTTACCTGAAGGAAAACAAGCACCTGTTTTACTAAATTACGACAATCCAGATAATAACAAGTTATTACCTCATCCAAAAACAGTTCAGGTACCAGGTTTCGGAGCAGTACTGTTAATTGTTGCACTAGTGGCTATCGCACTAATATTCAAATACAAGAAAAAGGATGAAAACAAATAACTATGAACGACATCGCAGAGTTCTGTAAGAGCCTTAAAGAAAACTACAAACCAAAAAAGACAAACTTTACAAAACCTGTCAGTGCTTGGTCTGAAAAAGACCTTTTAGAAAAAGAAGTAGTTGACACTTTTGTAATTATTTTCAAAACAAAAGGTTGCAGTTGGGCACTAGAATCAGGATGCAGTATGTGCGGTTATTTTAATGATAGCGCTTTTGAAGACATATCTGGAAAGGATCTTTTATCACAGTTTGAAAACGCTATGCAAAAATACAACGGAGAGCGTTTTGTAAAAATATTTACCTCGGGAAGCTTTCTAGATGAAAAAGAAATATCTGTAAACGTTAGAAAAAAAATACTTAAAAAACTCTATGAAACTGCAGATAAAGTATCCGTTGAATCAAGGCCTGAGTATATAACAAATGAAAGCCTTTCTAAAATCAAAGATTTATACAAAAACAAAATCTTTGAAATAGGAATCGGGCTTGAAACAGCAGACAATTTCATACGCGAGAAAATCATCAACAAGGGATTTACCTTTGAGGATTACACAAAAGCAGCAGATATAATGAAGAAAAACAATGTACAACTAAAAACATATGCTTTGATAAAACCACCATTTCTTTCAGAAAAACAAGCAATAGAAGACTCACTAGAAACCGTTGAAAAAATAAAAGATATAACAGATATTGTTTCTTTTAATCCTGTAAATGTTCAGAGAAATACCTATGTAAGGTATCTTTGGAACAGAAAAATGTACAGGCCTCCATGGCTTTTTAGTATTATTGAAATACTTGAAAAAAGCAAAAAAATAGCACCAAATGTAAGAATTAAATGTGACATTGTAGGTGGAGGAAACATACGTGGTGCACATAACTGCAGAAAATGTGACAAACAATTTTTAAAATCAATATCTGATTTCTCACTTAAACAAGATACAAAAATATTTAAAAATCTAAAATGCAACTGCTCTGAAAAATGGCATGATCAACTAGAAATCGAGGAACTTGGTTTTGGAAGCCATGTAAATATGTATGGGTGAATACTTTGACTGAGAGAGTAAAGAAAAATGAGATTGTAGTCTTAATAGATGATTCAAATAAACGTTATTTTGTAAATACATCAGGAAAAACAGATAAAATCAAAGGGATAGGTGTTTTTGACCCTGCGATTCTTGTAGATAAAAGAATTGGTTCAAAAATAGAAATAGGTAGTAAAACATTTTTTATATTTCACCCATCTCTTGATGATAAACTAAATGGCTTGAAGAGAAAGGCGCAGATAATATTGCCTAGAGATATTGCACAAATTATTGTAAACTGCTCTATTGAATCAGGACACACTGTACTTGAATCAGGTATAGGCTCAGGCTCTCTTACAATAGGTCTTGCAAATGCAGTGGCACCAGATGGAAAAGTAATATCATATGATAATCGCGAGGATTTCATAAAGCATGCTCTTAAAAACGTTAAACAAGCAGGGTTTGATAAACTGGTTCAAACAAAAAACAAAGATGTTACAAAAGGAATAGATGAAAAAGACTTGGATGCAATAATACTTGATATCCCAGATCCGTGGGATGTTATAGGTCATGCATACCATTCACTAAAATCCGGTGGGTACTTATGCTGCTACTCTCCTTTAATTTCACAAGTTGAAAAAACAGTTAATGAAATTAAAAAACACGGTTTTATCTTAATTAAAACCACAGAGAATATACAAAGAGAAATGGTTGTAAGTAAGCATGGAACTCGTCCTAGCTTTAACATGCTAGGTCATACTGGCTATCTTACTTTTGCAAGAAAAGCGTTAATATAGATTTAATGAAAGATATTAAAAAATAATTTGTTGATGTAAAAAATGGTTAGCACTTTAGAGATTTTGGGCATTGCATTCCTCCTTGGGATTTTATCACTAGTGTTAATACTTTGGACTAGATATTATTATTTTAGAAACAGAGATATTTTGTTGAAAATAAATGAAAAAAAGAAAGGAATCTACAAAAGATCCCTTCTAATGATGGGTGGAAAAATATTTTTTGAGAATCATGATCTAATTGTGGAAGTTGGTGCAATGTTTAATAGATTAGGGCACATGGGTTATGTTAAAATCAAATTAAACCAAGCAACCGATAAGAAACTATCACTATCCAGTAGAGTCAAAATGTTGGAAATTATAAAGACAAATGATGATGCGTTTGATAGTAAAATATACACAAGATCTAATGATGAAAATTTTGCCCTTGATTTTTTAAATGATAAAACGAGAAAAAATTTTTTAGATATGCATTTCCCTCTAAATTTTTCTATTAACTATAATAAAAAAATGATAAACTCTTACGTTATAGGCGGTATATTTCACTATGGCATAATAAGGCTGGAAGAATTAGAAACACTGATAGATGCATCTTTATTATTTGCTGGTCGTCTTAAAGAAATGAAAATAATTACTTAAGCTTAATTCCGCGTTGATTCTGATAATTCCCGCTCTTTTTATCGTAAAGCTCAGATGGAGTGCTATGCATATTTTCAAAGACTATTTGGCAGAATCTATCGCCAATAGGAATCTCAAGTGCTTCATCATTGCTGTTAAAACAACTTATAGTAAGCGTTCCATGAAAACCAGCATCTACTTTTCCAAAAGAAGCCATAACACCGCGTCTTGCATAGCTGCTGCGAATCCATAGCTGTGATGTTATTTGTGGACCCATTTTTACAAATTCTTTTGTACTTATTGCAAACCATGTCTGAGGAGGAATTGTTGCCATCCCTTCTTTTATGTGCCTGTTTTCCTTTTTAATAAAAACTTCTTCAATTGATAAATCATAACCATTTGGTGTAAGATTTTTTTCAACAAAAGGCTCAATTCCTAGTTCTTTGCTTTCTATAAATTCTTTTATGTCAATGTCTGAAAGAATACTCATAAAATATCACTCTTCTTTTATTTTTATACTGTTTATTACCACTTTTTGAAGTGGTTTGTCGTTTCTATCTTTTTCAACTTTTGAGATATTTTCTACAACGTCCATACCCTCTTTTACTTTTCCAAAAATAGTATGTTTTCCATCAAGCCAGGGTGTTGGTGCAACAGTTATAAAAAACTGTGATCCACCAGTATTTGGCTTTCCCGTATTTGCCATTGAGAGAGTTCCTTTCTCATGGCTGATATCTTTTCTAAACTCATCTTTTATAGTATATCCTGGACCACCATAGCCTGAGCCGTGTGGACAACCTGTTTGTATCATAAAATCAGGTATTACTCTATGAAAAATAAGGCCATTGTAAAATCCCTCATCTACTAGTTTTAAAAAATTACCTACTGTCAAAGGTGCTTTATCATTAAAAAGTTCAATTTTGAAATTTCCCATGCTTGTATTAAAATATGCTATTTTTTCGCTCATATTTACCACTTATTTTACTCAATAATTATTACTTTATTCATAACTACATCGGTTTTAGGTTTATTATTTGAAGAATCTCTGTCTACTTTTGATATTTCGTCTACAACATCCATGCCATATATTACTGATCCGAATACTGCATGTTTATAACGAGGGTCATTATCAAAGTCGAGATGTAAGTTATCAACTACGTTTATAAAGAACTGACTACTACCTGTGTTTTCTCCCGCATTTGCCATTGAAATAGTTCCACGAACATTGCTTAAATCCTCATGAAACTCGTCAGGGATCATCCATGTATTTTCATCATTTGGATCTCCTAATCCTTCATGATATTCATATGCATGTCCGCCTGTACCATCACCTTTTGGATCACCACCTTGGATCATAAAATTTGGAATTACTCTATGAAAGATTAACCCGTCATAATATCCTGATTTTGCAAGATTGATGAAGTTACCTGCTGTGATTGGTACTTTATCAGTATAAAGCTCAATTGCAAAAGCCCCCATATTGGATTCTATAACAGCCACAGTATAGTTTGTTCCTGCAAGAGCTGCTTTGTATGCCGGATCATCTTTGTAGCTTGTATCTCCAAAACTGCTAAAAACCACATACAAACCTGAAAAGAGCATCATAAGAACAATAAATATTGCAAGAAACATTGCAGGTTTGTTTCTTTTCATTTTGGTCTTCGCACTTGGTTTTGTAACAGGCCTTGACCTTCTTCTACTGCTACTATCTTCTTTAGCAATCATAGTAAACATTTTTCAAAATATAGTATCTACTAGATAAGTATTTTTAGAAAAAAAACTTTTTTTTTAATTTTTTTCCCAAAGCTAGCTTTTACGTTCTCACTCGCATAAGCTTTGATTTGATTCTATCAAAAAAAGAGCAATGCCTGAAGAACCTTTATGATGTCCAGTATCATAACTGTTTTTAGCAGTTTCCCATTTACAGCAACCATCTTCTAAATTGATAACTTCTTGCTTAAGTCCTTTAACTGCCCCAAGAGCATAAGTTCTATAAATGCTATTGTTTGTTGATTTATACAACTCTAAAAACATTTTTCCAATACCAGCAGTACCACAACATATATGCGGAGGAGAATCTGATTTAAAAATTCCAAATCTGCCGGTTACTTTAGGCCATCTAAAACCTTCACCATCTGAAATTGCCTCATCCGTCAACCATTTTGCTCCTTTCTCAGCATAAGATAGATAGATTTGATTATTTGTTATTTCATATAAGTTAATTAAAAATTTGTTAATACCTGCAGGCCCATGACACCAACCTGTACCAAAGGTAAATATTTTGAATATTGATCCTAATTCATATCTACAAAAACTCCAACGCCATTTCACTCCATTACTTCTAATACTTTTAATCGCAGAGTCGATAAGCCATTTACCTGCTCCTTTGGCATATTCTAAATATTTTTCCTCACCGCTGTTTTTGTAAAGTTCTGCAAAAAAATCACCTACTCCAGCAGTTCCATGTGCATATCCTGGAGAAAAATAAAATTTTAAAGGCAATAGTTTAGTCTTATACATCGACCAAGTATAACGACCGTTCCCAAGATTATAAGACTTTGTTATTAACCAGTTGCCTGCATATTTAGCATAATTTAGATAAGTCTCATTATTTGTTTCATTGAATAAATTGATGAAAAATAAGCCTATTCCGGCTGTTCCATCAAAAAGATCAAAGATATACTCATTTGAATTTTGACTCTCAGGCCATTTACAAATTTTTTCTTCTGGAGAATATTCATTTTCTTCAAATTCTGCGATGTTTACCAGCCATTTAGCCGCTCCTTTTGCATAATTTAGATATGTTTCGTTTGCTAAAAGTTGATAGAATTGAATAAAAGAATTACCTATCCCTGCTGCCCCTGAATAAAAACTAGTATAATAAT
>CAZQXW010000027.1:0-24174 GCA_964597365.1 uncultured Thermoplasmatales archaeon
AAATTGGGAGATAACTCATCTTGATGTCGAATTGACCAAAGATGCAGCTGAATCTAAATTAAGATATCCTGATAATGTAAGGGTTTTACTATTTAACTCAGCATATAATGTATCTATATCTGCAGATGTAAGAGTCGCATCACAGACTATGTGATCACCAATATGTAATGTCCCATATCCAGAAATAGAAAGTGATATTGCAGTTACTTTTAAATCTCCATTATCAAGATTTACATTCAAACCAGATATTGTAATACTACCTGCAGCTGCTAGATATATTTCAAATTTTTCTAAATTTGGATCTGTTTTAATAAAAACTTTTGCTGCAGAGTTTAAATTAACATCTGCTGAAATCATTAAATCCTTACTATTTAACACTGCATGAAGATTTGTCACGTCAAAATCTGTAAGTGTTGCATCAAGTATTATTTCATCCCCAAGGACAACGCTTCCATAACCAGATACCTCAATAACATTACTTGATATAACTAGTAAACCATTATTTAAATTAAGATTAAAACCTGTAATAGTCAAAGTTCCAGATGCAGATAAACTAAATTCTAATGTTTCAAAAGCAGGATCAGTTTTGACATAAACCTTTGCAGATGCACTTAAATCAAAATCACCACACACAGATAAAGATTTGCTACTCATACTTACAAAAAGACTTGTTATATTCAAATAATCTATATTAGCATCAGCTACGATATCCTCTCCAACACTTAGTGATCCGTATCCTGAAAGTTCAACAAAAGAACATGTAACAGTAAACAAACCATTGTTCACATTTAAATCTAAATCAGTAATAGTTAATGTTGCCGCAGCAATCAAATCAAGCTCGAAAGTCTGCAATGAAGCATCAGTTTTAATATATATTTGAGCAGAAGAATCAAGATTGAAAACACCACTTAAACCTATCGATTTGCTATCTAATGTACATTGTAAATTTTTAATATCAAAACTATCAATAGTACCATCAACTATGATATCATCAGCAATTGTTACACTGCCATAACCGTTTATAACTAGATAACTGCAAGACAACAAAAACTGTTCATTGTTAATATTTACATATATATCTGATAAATTAACCAATGTTCCTTCTTCTAAAAACTCTAAAAATATTGAGTCTTCATCAAAAAACAATGATATATTTCCACCCAATAACACATCAACATTTGCTGATATATTAAAAATTAAATCTCCTACATCTACAAACAAATCTTTGACATATAATGAACTCAAAGAACTGTTAAGATTTGCAAAACCTTCACCTATTTTTATACAACTACTAGATGAAAAATTTATTTTTTCAGCTGAAACATAAATTGTATCTTTTATCTCAAAGATTAAATCATCTATATTGAAAAAACGTTCAGCAACATTTGTTAAATTTCCATAGATTGAAAACAAAGGTTGCTGCTGGGTTATATCCCATTCAACAAAAAAGTCTCCTTTAATTTTTTTGTAGTTATCAGCATAAAAAACACCTTTTATAGTTATATTTTGCCAGTTGTTAATACTTACATATCCATTTATATTTCCAACGTTTAGAGTACCATTTAGAGTTAAAGAACCTTTTTGACCACTATCATTTAATACTAGACAGCTTGCTCCATCCATAGAAAAAAAATTGAAATAAAAAGATAAAACATTTACAGGATCACTATTTGTATCTTCTATTTCTATATAAAAATCTATAAGTTTTATATCCTCTACATCATCAGAGTTTAAACTAGTAGCATTTATTTTAAAAAACCCTGTTGTTAAATTCCACCAGATATGTATTCCATCGATATTTGTATGTAAATAAACTGTACCAATTAATGTTACAAAAGTCCCATTAATATTTAGTGTTGTATTAAGCTGAATGTATCCATTACCTGATATCATTATATGGCCTGATTCAGGTAGTATTGTTGAGTTTTCATCTGATTCAGTGGGTATACCAGTTTCTACATTTGATTTTTCACCTTCATTACCGGATGTATCCACTGCAGAAACCTGATAACTATAACTCTGACCATTTGTTAAACCTGAATCAAGATATTCTAAACCGTTAACAGTTGTAATAAACTCATTATCACGAAAGAGCTTGTAAAAATCTACTTCGACGTTATCTGTTGAAGCATCCCAAGAAATCTGCAGTTTTCCATTATGTACATCAACCACATTTAAACCTGTCACCTTGGATGGCGCAATATTATCAGGACTCTCTGTTGGAGTACCTGACACAACCACAGATTTTTCACCTTCATTATCTGATGTATCCACTGCAGATACCTGATAACTATAACTCTGGCCATTTGTTAAACCACTATCTTGGTATTGTGTATTTTCTATATCGTTTTCAATAAGAATATTATCCCGGTAAATACAATAGTGATCAACTGCTTTGTTATCTGTTGCTTCATCCCAGGTAAGATTAAGACAGCCATCATAAGTATCGACAACAGTTAAACCTACAACTTGGGAAGGAGGGGTGATGTCAGGGCTTTCAGTTGGTATACCTGAAACAACTACAGATTTTTCACCCTCGTTGCCTGCAAAATCAACAGCTGATATTTGATAGCTATAACTGACTCCATTGATAAGATTTGAATCTGTGTAATCTGTTATATCTGAAGAATTAAGAAGTGAACCATTTCTATAAATATTATAAAAATTTACACCCACATTATCTGAGGCGACATCCCAGCTTAAATTTAGCTTACCATCATGTGCATCAACAACGGTTAAACCTACAACTTGAGAAGGAGGAATAATATCTGCAGTATCTGTTGGTATAGCCGATACAACATCTGATTTTTCACCTTCATTTCCAGAGCTGTCAACTGCTGAAACACAATAAGTATATTCAACATTATTTGTTACATTAAAATCAATATACTCTGTACTACTTGCTTGATACATAACAGATGAAGACTCATTTCTATAAATATTGTAATAATCAACACCGACATTATCCGATGATAAATCCCAGCTTAAATTAAGAGTATTGTCACCAGATACAATTGTTAAACCTGTAACTTTTGAGGGGGAGATGCTATCTTCCTCAGATCCATCTTCATCTGAAGTGTTTAGATATTCTAAAAGATTTGTTAAAAAAGTATTATTATATAAAACAGGAAATCTGTCTAAAAAAGATTTTAACATTTGATACAACAATTCTTTTAATACTGAAACAAAAGAAGGATTATCATCATCTTCATTTAACGATTTTATTTCTTTATCTTTATCTAACTCAGCCATTTGACCTTCTATCTGTTCAGAGTTTTCAATTGAAGAATCATTATAAGATAAATTCTGTAATTTATTATCTTGGATTTTGATTTCATTTTGTTGTGCATTAGATATGTGCTGAGCAGTTGAAGATGAAAAAGAGGTTAAAATAAGTAGTAGTACCATCATAATACTTGAAAAAATCTGTATGTTCTTTTTATTTCTAAAAATATTTTTATTTCCGGGCATATATAGATCTCCCCCTTCTGGAAACTATATATATTAATATATGTAGCTCATAGATTATTAACTTTACCTTAGAATAATATAATAATAAACTATAAAAACATATATAAAAATAAGAATTCATTACATTAAATTGTTTAATTATCCTGTAAATTAGGTCATTTTTGTTATATAATATACATAAACGCAACAAAAAAATATAGAGATGGAGGAAAATATAAATTAAAAAAATAAAAAAATTATTAATTTAAGATATTACTATTTTTAGAAGCATATATCATAACTACTAACATGATAACTACTACTTAAGCTATGAATTTCTGCTACACTTTCTACTGCGATACTCTGATCAGATAACACTCCAATGTTTTCGCGGATTATACCTACATCTTCACTGATTTCACTAATATCTAGCTTTGTTGAATCTCCTAGCAATATTTTTTCTACATAAAAATTGTGATTGTTCAAAACATGTATTTCACATGTATCAACTATCGCGGTCTGTTGAGTTACAGATATTACAGCTGCTTTTTCTTCATCAATTGTATATAGTATATTTCCTGTTTGTACTTGATTTGCAGGTTTGTATTCTCCTCTTACAAAAACTGGTTGATATGGCATAACTTTAACGGTTTGACTTGGGGCATCTGAGTTTAAGATTTCATATTCAATCACTGTATATTCAACGGGTTCAGAATGTGTTTTATGAGTTATATCCGCTACATCCGAGGTTTCAATTTTTTCATTATATGAAGCTGTTTGGTCATATGTTATTAAAGTATCATCTTCAGTTAAATCTTCTATACTTTTATAAGATATTGTTGGTTTTTGATAGTTTGATTGTGAACTTGTCCAATCAGGGTTTTCTGGTGGAAGTACTG
The DNA here is from genome assembly GCA_964597365.1 of uncultured Thermoplasmatales archaeon. GTDB lineage: Archaea > Thermoplasmatota > E2 > DHVEG-1 > DHVEG-1 > CAZKUB01. The sequence continues at coordinate 4,350 of CAZQXW010000027.1, forward strand.
GTTCAAAAGGTACTTTCATTGTAATAGTTGTTGTATCTACATCTATTAAGTTACCTTCACGACCAAGCATTATCATTTTAACATCATATGTTATTTCATGAGTGGTACTACTGCTAAATGCTTCAGATTCGCCATCTGTGCTGTCTTGACTTGACGCAGGAACGATATTGTATGTATGATCAGGATTTATACCATAACCAAGTGTTCCATCACCATAATCCCATATATAGTGGATATTATCGGGGTTTGCAGAAATTTCCTGCATTATACCTGACAGCTGACTATCCCCACCAGGTATTGGATTTGTGATTTCATCATCTATTGAGTCACCTCCATCATCAACAGGTTCTTCTCCTGTTCCATCATCCGGGTTATCATCACCGGTATTATCATCACCAGTATCTTGAGAATCATCTGAACTATCATCATTGTTGTTATCATCGTCAACTTGCTCTTCAGAGTTTACTTCTTGTATAATTCTATGTATAAATGGTATTTTTTCAAGAACTGGAAATACAGTTGCTATCTTAACTATAAAATTGTTAAAAATATCTGAAATTGTTAAACGATCATCATCTTCCTCAGCTGTTTCTTCTGAAAAAATTCCGTATTCAACAGGTTTGTAATACTCAAAATATAACTGATTATCAGATGGCTGAGTGTCTTTAGTTTTTTTGTATGAGCTTAATTGAATTGCACCACCTATCTCTTCATTGTAATCATCGCTGTCATCATTTTGAGAAGCATCTGACTCTATTTCTCGTTTGACTTCACCATCGCTTACAAGAACATCATCGGCAAAATAATTATGATATTCATCTACTTTGATACTATATATGTCTACAGTTTCAGTAACCTTCTGCATATTTCTTACATATGATATATCGTTGTTTTCTGTAATCAATACATAACCTCTTCCAAGATCATTTGCAGGTATGATTACAATATTTTCCTGCTGTATTCCTAATTCAGGTTTCTCTAAAACATATACCCATTGATCTTTAGTTAATTCAAGCTCAAAGGTTTCACCTGTTGGTACAATAGAATCCTGAATACTTGTTGCATCTCCTTGCTGCATATCTGTATCAATTTCAAAACCTGACAGTTCAACACTTAAATATTCATTGACTAGACCATGATCTTCAAGTAGTTCACTTGATTTTTCATCATAGCATTCAACATTTGTAACATATGCATCAACCATCGTATTAGTAGCTTCGTCATATGCTTTAACTTCATCACGATATGAAATGCTGCTAATATCTTTGTAAGATCCATCAGCCATTTTTATCATAGTGCCCTGTGTAAAACCATTTCCTTTAATTGTTCCATCTGACATCTCTGAGATAAACTGATTCTCATTAACTGTAATGTTTTTATTAGCTGTTTTACCTGCAACTAGAATTCCATCAGCAAAATAAACTGAACCAGTTCGCGATGATTCTAAACTATCTGCTAGGGTTTTATCCTCAGGTTTTTCTGTGTAACTAGATAAGTGATTATATGAATATTTATCAGATAGTGTAGTTAAATCATTTAAGTCAGTTTTACCTTCATCCGATGAATCAGGTATTTTAAGTTTTTCATCTGCGTTAACTGTATATGTTGTTATAATTCTCTCATTTATTTCAGCAAGTTGAACTGTTTTATAACCTTCTTTTGTTAAAACAGTATCTCCAACTTGTATGCTTTCGGCTTCTTTGAAACCATCTTCTTTTGTGTAAACTAGTTGTTCAGGTCCTACAGATAGTATATGTTCACCTAAAACTTCTGGGTATGCAATATCAAGATATGGTGCATACTGGGAAAATGGAGAACTCCCTCCACCAAGAACAATATCAGAGGCATCTTGCATACAGTCTCTAAGTTGATTTATCTCATCAAAGAATTGTTGACTGCGATCTTGATCCTCTCTATAACCCTGCATATCAAAGACAATATCAATATATTCTTTTTCAACAACAGCTTCTCTTACACTTGATACAACCGCTGTATCCATCTCGCCAGAAGATGTATTGTAAACCTGTATTATATCATATTTTGATATTTCTGTAACTGGCCAGTATGAATTATATTTACCAAGTTTGTCATAATCATAGAAATTTGAAAATGGATTATAGTTAAGTGGAACACCACATCCACTATTTTGATCAGGTAGTGTTGGTGTTTGCTCACTTTCATCACTCTCATTGTTTGTATCATTGTCTGGGTTTACAGGTGTTACTGTTGAGTCATCAGTGTCGTTTTGATCTGGAATTGGTAGGGTAGAACCATCATTTCCGTCTCCATCAGTTTGAGTAGGTGGGAAATATGGGTCATTATAAAGTGATATGGTGTTAAACAAATCAAAACTATACGAATTAGTATATGTGTCAACTGGTTCAACGGTTATTGGCTCTACAGGTTCTGATTTAAGTACAGGTGGAATAGGTGGATGTACAAACTCCATATGGGGTAATGCTTCCATATAGCCATATTTTTCTACAACAAAAATTCTTGAATCAGCAGATAATCCGCGAAGACTCACCTCAGCGCTACCTTTTCCGTCAAAACCAACTGGTACATCAAGTGGAGACCCACTTGTAATAGGTGAAGAAGTAAGATCTATAATATTGTCATCATATGAGCTGAATATTATTGGTTGAACATCAATTTGTGATGCATTTGCACTTTGAGCTGAAGACGAACTATCCTCATCTTGCCCATATGAAGAAACTATGCTTTGTGCAGCAACACCAACCTCTTCAATGTTTAAATCCTCAGCAACAGTAGCACCATTAAGCTTCAAATCATATGAACCCAATGAGTTAGCACTTACTGAGAAACCTTCAAAACCTGAAACTTTTGGTGTCATCTGCAAAAACTGCGCACTGCTTACTAAACCTTCAGTGCTTAGAGGCATACCTGAATTTGCAACCTTTAAACTAGCAGCACTCATATTAACTGCACTTACATTTAAAGCAGTCATATTCATAGTCAAAGCCTGTGAAAGAGTGTACTTAGTCATAATAGCTGAACTTGCTGATTCTTCACTTTGATTAGCATTATGCACAAGAGATTTAGCGTTATCACCCCAAACCACATTATATGTATGATATGGTTCAACTTCAAAGTTATAGGTTGGTACACGACCATAGATTTTCTTAATGGAACTTATAATATTACCGCCAAATTTATCGCCGACATTTAACTCATCAGCTGTAATCTGCCTGCCATTTACAAAAACTGGATGATTAGGAGTTACACGAAGATCATTGTTAATTAATAGATAATAATCAGTCATCTCCTCAGGGCTATGATGGAAAACATAACTTACAGTACCACTCTTCCAAATTTCATCCGTTGTATCAAAAGATACAACTTTATCACCTATACAAATATCTTCAATGTCTTTTGTTGTACCATCAATCATCTCAATTTGTGTACCTGCAAGGAAACAAGAGTCGCTTCCTGAAGCATTTATCCATTCTTCTGGTACATCAATTCCAAGAGATTCTAAAAATTCTAATAAACTCATATCTTCAACTAAAGATAACAAAATATCAATTGGCCATTCACCATATTCATTGAAATAATCTATTGATTGTTGTACAAAGTCCTTCATTGCTCTTACCAATCCACCAAAGTCTGTAAATCCTGCACCCATATCTAAATCATAATCTATAGGTGCCATTTCATCAGCAGTTATTGAAAAAACAAAATCTATACTATCACCAAACTGATCATATAGGTCTGGATTTTCATCAGGGTCAAAACTAAACATACTAGCACTTAGAGTAATATCTGCCTGACCTTGGGTTACCTCTAAGTGTATATGCCAATCACCATGTCTATCAACGCCAAAATAAAAATCCCCCTGTGTTCCCGAATCTAAATGAATTTCCAATATTGAAAAACTCTGAGGTGTATCCGTAGTTATCTCACCCTCTAAATCAAAACCCGTATTACTTGCAAATGAAAAACCAACAAATGTTTGATATCCTTCACCGCTGTGCATACCATACTCAATTGCTGGATTTCCATTATTTTCTGGATCGATATATGCAGTTATATCAGATAAAGTTATATCTCCAGAAAATTGATTAATTTCGCCGGTTAAGGCTCCGTCTTTGATATCTATATAGAAATTATCCCACTCTGCATCCATCTGGTTATTTAAATAAATCTCACGATTTGCACCATTATATCGAAATTCAATCATGCCTGTTCCGTGATAATTATCTATAGACAAATCAATAGGAAAATCTTCTCCATTTTTATCTTTTGAAACTATATTAAGATCAAAGTGCTCAATGTAAACACCATCATCATCAGGATCAGTGCTATCAAAAATCACATCAATCATCCAATTACCCTCTTCATCTTTTTCCCAATCAACAGTTATTCTTCCGTCAACATATATTGTTCCATTAACATCAGATTCACCATCTCCATCCAAGTCTCCATCAACGTCTATTTTTCCATCAATATCAATCACTGCTGGTTTATCATTATCTTGATCAGGGGGATAGATAGTAATTTCTCCTCCAAATTCAAGAGAAAGACTGTCAACATAAATTTCTTGACCAAGTGCTGAAATATATAAATTTTCAATATTACCTTCTATTTCACAATCGATATTAATTGTTCCATCCTTTGATAGATCAATTGTTCCTCCAAAACTAATCTCTAGATTATCCCAAGTTAAACCTATATCCATGTTTTCATTAATTGTTGCAGAAATATCAAAATCTTCAATTGTTACTGTTGCATTTCCTTCTATGCTAATGTTTGTTGTACTCTCTGGGTATTCCCAATGACCATATGGTTCATCATCATAAACCCAAACTGCTGAATCAATTTTTGTCATCTGGAAGTTTAAATCATCTAGTTCAACAGAGATATCACCTATATGTCCTGATACATCCACAGTTGGTTTATCTGTACCTATATCTGGTCTCGTTATATGGCCTTCAAAATCAAAATTGGTTATAGATATATCTGCATCTCCTTCAAAAGTTATTCTAGTCTCAGTATAATGAGTCAAATTACCATCCTCAGCACTGCCCTCTCTATATTTATCCATATAAAAATTAATTACAATATTTTCTGTATCACTACCTAAGGAAAGATCAACTTCTTCAACTGAAAAACTAACTGAAATATCTCCTTCATAATCATATATTGTAACACCAGATGAAGGATGCGACTCTGTATAGGTGGGCATACTAAATTCAAAATTAATATTTGTAACTGTTACTGCACTATTCAGCTCAAGATCTGCATCAATAAACCAAGGCATTGAAAGGCTCATACCAAGATCTGCATAAAGATCTAACTCTACATCAAAATAAATATCATCAATAGTAAGTAAAACCTGAATGTCCTCTGTATCTATTGACTGGAATTTAAGATTCTTTATACTTCCTTCTATAGTTCCTGATGCAGCTGCATCTGTTACTGAAATCCATAAACCATTATTAGATATATGTGCAATTGCATGAGCAACAATTCCTAATTCAAAATCAACTTCTAACTCCATCTCTAATAAAAACTCACCAAAATCTCCAAGATATAAAGATGTAGAAACATCTTGGTCAATATCTTGAATGTTTACGTTAACAGTTATAGCTGCAATACAAGAATAGAAAACATCTATCTGACCTGTAGAGAAATTAACAAGAACTTCAACAGTACAAGATGCTGCTACACTTACACCTAATCCTAAGTTTATATTTATACCTAGTATTTCCATTGATATTGGCATATATGTATGAGCAAATGCATCAAGAGAAAGATAAAAACCTAAACTATCTCCTTGTATATATCCATAGAAATCCCCGTCAACACTAAATGCAACCTGTAGACCCATAATCGTTGCAGATCCGCCTACTCCAAAATCTCCATAAAAAGTACCGTCTACTAAATTTATTACAACATGGGCGTTACCAGTTATACTTATACTAAATCCACCAAGGGGACTTGCACCCATTACCAAAGTTGCATCATCAAGACTTAAAGTAATATCTATTATTTGATGATGCAACTCCATTTCTAAAATACCATCAACATATAAATAATCAACTTGTATAGCTGGACCTGGCATGGACACTACTGGAGAATCATCTTGTGGTGCAACACCTATTGTGTAACCTATGAATTGTACACTACCATCTATTTTAAACCATAATCTTTCAGTGTTATATTCTAATTCCCAAGTTCCAAATAGAAATAGTCCGCCAATCGATCCTGAAAAATCATCATAAGTAATATCTATACCTGTTATTGAAATCCCTGCATCCTGTGATGCATATGCTTCAACTATTACAGGCAATTGACTACCATTTGTAGACCATGTAGCGTTAAGGTAACATGTGCCTTGTGTCTGTGAATAAATAGAACCAATGTTCAGTGATAGATATGACCCTTGAATGTTTCCTTCAAAAGAAAGTCCTCTAACTTTGGTTTTTGAACCTTGATATTGAAGGTTTGTATAATCACCTATTTGTTCTATTGTTATCTGTGTGTCGCTACCAAGATTTAATTTAGAAACTTCAAAATTAACCCATGTGCCATCTATTGATATTGATAAATCAAAGATTTTGAAAGAACCACTGTTTGATTGTATTTTGAAAAAACCAGCTGTTTTATTCCACCAGATTTCAACTCCAGAATTTAAATTATAACCATTTGTAATAAAATCCCCTTGAATTTCAACGGTTGTATCTTCTAGCTCTACAACTGTATTAAGGCTCATAATCATATTTCCAGAAAGAATTATATGTCCTGCTTCAGCTGTAACATAATCATCGGGATCAGTAACTTGTAAGGTTATAGTTGTTCCACCATTTACAGTGATACTATCGATACTATAGCTAAAACTGTTCGAATCTTTTGTACTTTCATCCTGATATGCTATACTTATCTGTGTTATCTGTAAATATGTTGATGAAATAGCGCACATAACTGTTGTATCATCTATTTCATTGAATTCAAAATCAGTTGAACCATGTATATCAATTGACTGCACTTTAACGAAATATCCATTATATCCTAAAAGGAAATTGTTTATGATAAGATTTGAATCTGCAAAATAGGAGCCATCTGCTGAAAAACCATCTTCACCCCAAGATATTATTAAATCATCTAATACAGCGGACTGGCTGAAATCAAGACTGCCGCTAAGTGTTAGATTTGACATACCATTGTTTATATCCAGATTTAAACCAGATAGTTCATATACTCCGTTAAATGAGATATCCCCATAGTTTCCAGTATCATCAATAAGAAGATAGCCATCTGAGTCAATTATAAGACTGTCAACTTCAAGGATAATTGTATCTGCTATGTTTAGATAAAGCTCTGTAAACTCAAAATAACCATCACTTGAAATCTCAAGATGTCCATTGGATACATTCCAAGAAACCTCCACGTAACTTGTATCAGGACCTATAAAAACTTGTGATATAATAGTTACAATGGTACCGTTTACATCCATAGCAAGATCAAGATCCATACTGCCTTGACCCATGAACATAAAACTACCCGACTGAGGGATTACAACTATATCACCATCATTGGATGTGTTATCCCCAGAGTCATCCATGATACTTAATACATTGGAGTTTTTTTCTTTAGTGACTGTTGATGATTCATCTAGAGTATTTTGTCTGTTATTAAAAATTTTTTGAAATAGAGGGAGTTCTAACAGGCGAGGAAACCTTGAAATAAAGTTATAGAAAACGTCAGAAAACAAATTTACAAGTTTACTATTTTCATATTTATTATCTTCTTTAACATCAAGGTTTTCATCAGATTCTACCTTTTCATTTTCAGCTTCAGTATTTTCATAACCTGGTTTCTTCAAGAAAGGAAAAATGCTTTCATCTTGTTTTTCAGCATTATCAGATTCAGCACGAGTATCATTTTCAGGGTCATCAGAAAAATAATACTTATTTTCATCTAGATCATTAGGTTCATAAGGATTTTTAATTAAATTTTGACTCATCACAGATGATGCTGAAGTTAAAATTAGTGCAAGTACAACCAATGCACTTATGATGCTTTTAGTGAATTTTTTGTTAAAAACAGCGTTTTTATTAATTTTATGTTTGTTTTTCATATGTAACATACACTCCCTCAGGTTTTAATTATGTGTTGTAAATTTGTCTCTATATAAATAATATATTTTTATTAGTATTTATATATTTTGATTTTTCTTTCAATTTTTTGTTTATATCTTTTGACTTTTAGTCATAGAGTATTAAAACAAATTAGTAAATAGTGTTTAAAATGCTAGCCTTTTTGTTTTATAAAAATCTTTTATAAAAAACAATATGGTTATATGACAAAAAAAATTAGTATATGCCAAAAAGAAAAAAGTGTTTTTAAACCATAAACTTCTCCAAAATAAAACTATAAGTTTTATATGAAAGTAATCTATATAAAAAAAGACTGGAGAGAAAAAATAATATATCTTGGTGAGTTGCTGTTATGCTTATTGATTCTGTAAAAATAAAACTTGAAAGAATTGCTAACAATAAATTTCCAAATTATAGTTTAACAATTTTCGGAACTGGAAAGGTTGCCTATGAAGGTTTTAAAAATGTTGACGTTAAAGGCAGGGTAGAAGAAGATATTAGTAAAGATAAAATAATTGACTTATTATCTGAATTAAAAGAGTCAAACTTTTTTGGTATTAATGATAATTTTAAAGACCAAAATAGTCCTTCTGATTATATTGTAAGATTATCTGTTTCTTTTAAAGATAATGAAGGTAGAATTGTTAGTAAAGCTATTAATCATAATAGTAGAGATGATTCTATACCCAATAGCATTAAAAATTTTGAAGATAAGGTGGATTTAGTTGTTAATTCAAAAAAGTGGGTTAAAAAAAATAGTTTAAACAAAAAAACATATGATGAACATGAATCTGTAGAAGAAAAAATCGATGCTACAATTGGTTCTTCCAAACCTGTGGTTAAAAATAATAAAGATGAAAAAAGGTTATCACAAAGTAGAGTTAATAGTAAAAGACCTGCAATACTAAAAAATAAAAAGCTTTTAATTGGAATTTTAAGTGTGTTAATTGTAGTATTTATCGTTCTAGCTGTTTTTATGTCTGGTTTATTGAGTTCTAATGAGGAGAATAATGATACTGCAGATTTTTCAGACATATATGATCCCCCTAAGGTTAGTTATATTGCTACTATTAGTCAGCAGGATTATACAAATGTTGATAATATAATTTTTAGTGGTTCTAATCCTTCTGAAAAACAAAATTTTTCGTTAGGTGATACTGTCTATCTGTTTTTTAGATTTAGTAATATTACTCATAATGGTAATTATAGCATTATTGAAGATATTGAGATATTTGACCAGGATGATGATCTTGTTGATGAATATACTGAAGAGTTTTCTGGTTTAAGTTCAGGTAGGGAAATGTATGATACTTATCATTTTTCAACGGATTTATCAATGCAGACTGGTCCTTATAAAATTGAATTTAGTTTGACTGATGAAATTTCTTCTAAAACTATCTCTTTTGAAAAGACTTTTAATTTAATTGAGAGTAAACCTGAAGTTCTTGTTTTAACTACTGCAAGTGACGTACGTGCATATCAGGATTATGATGAAAATACTAGTTTTGAGCAGGGTTCATCATTGTATGTTTATACAGAGTATTCTGATATTGAGACTATTAATAATAATGAGTCTTGTAATATTTCGCTTAGTATGAATGTTACTTTAGATGGGGTTGTTTATTATAATAATAGTGTTGAAAAAGATACGGTTAAAAATAATACTCAGGCGTGGTGGTTTACAACTAATGATAGTTGGCCTACAAATAAGCAGTATACTGTTAATCTTTATTTGTATGATAATATTGATGATAGTTTTGTAGCTGATAGTGTAAGTTTTATTTTGACTGATAAAACACCTTCAGTTGTTGTTTTAACTACTGCAAGTAATGTGCGTGCATATCAGGATTATGATGAAGAGGATAGTTTTGATGTTGGTGATACTATCTTTGTTTACACGGAGTATAATGATATTAAAACATATGATTCTGAGGATAAATGTAATATCACTCTTAGTTTGAATGTTACATCTGATGATGTTTTGTATTATTCTAATATTGTAAATAAAACTTCTGTTGGTAATATGTCTCATGCTTGGTGGTTTACAGCTGATTCTTCCTGGCAGCAAAATACGGTTTATACTGTCTCTTTATATTTATTTGATAATAGATCTAGTAAAAGTAAGGTTAAAGAGAGTTACTTTGCTATTTCATAATATTTTTTCTTTTTATTTGTAGTTTTTTTCAATTTGACATTTTTACACCTAATCTTTATATATCATAATTTCCAAAGTATATCGTAACACATTTGATTTGTGAAAAAAGGTGAGGAAAAATATGAGGAAAAAAGAAAATAAGAATAAGATGCTGCTAATTACAAGCATTTTCATAGCGGCGATGTTTATCTGTTTATCCGCGTCTGCGGCAATAGCAAGAGACCCGCGTGTGATAAGTGCTGACAGCTATGATATAGATGAACTTACAGATGAAGAAAAAGCTAAAATAAAAGAAAAACTAGAAGCAGAAGCTGAGCAGGACAATGTACTTGAAGCTGTATCCGATGAAGATGATTCAAGCGAAATCCATGAAGAAGATGAAGCACCTGACGAGGTTTCAGGTGAAATAGTACCACCACCAGAACCACCAATTCCACCAGCAGACGATACCAGCATATCTGAAGAAGAACAAGAGAAAAAAGAAGCGTCTAGTATAAGTGAAGCTGTATCTGAAGAAGAATCAGATTGCCCACTGTGTGCCCTCTCAGAAGAATCTGGTACTACTGAAATGACAGTTATTGACAGCAAAGTTTCTCAACTACAATCATTCTTAGAAGGCCTCTCTGAAGAAGAACTAAGTATATTAAACAGTGCAATAGAATCTCTTGATATAGAAAGCGTAGCGGATTATTATTCAGACCTATCAACACTTGAAAAAATGGGAGCAAACAGTTTTATAGCATTTCAATCCAATGGATTATCATCAACACTTTTCTCAGAACAATCTTCAATAGAAAGTTATTCATCAATAATTAGCGCAGTAGAATCACAAAATGGTGTATTGGATTCAGCGATAGGTGCTGGAGCAAACGGACAATTATCCTGGGGAGGATCATCACCAATAAGTGGAGCAATTCCAATGTCTGGTGCAATGATGCCCGTGGGCGAAGTCGGTTCAACTACATCTGGCAGTGGAACAGCAACTACTGGCATTTCTGAAGAGTGCACAGATACTTGTGAAGCCTCTAAAGAAGCTGCCGAAGAAAGCTGTAACAGTGCTTATGAAAATTCAGTGGTTGCATTAGAAGCGAATTTCCCAGTTATAAGCGGACTCGTTGACACTTTTGATTTAGGACCATTTGTCACACTTTGGGCAATCAACCAAGTAGGTGGACTATTAGGCGGTCTTGGTTACGCAATCATGGCAGATAATTTCTTAAGCCTATTATCAGACCTTGGAGATATACTATCAAATTGTCTCTCAAATGCTTGGGATGCTTTCCAAGATTGTATTGATGGAGGATGCGGAGATGACAGTAACTCTGCTGCAAGCAGTACCGCATCAGTAGCTGCAACTAGCGCTATGACCAATGCAATGACAACAAACACAGCAATGCAAACAAGTGTTCAAACAAATTCAATGCAAACAAGTGTTCAAACAAATTCAATGCAAACAAGTGTTCAAACAAATTCAATGCAAACCGGTACAACACAAGAATCTGGAAGCCTATCATTATAAAGAAAAAAACAGGGAGCATATAACTGCTTCCTACCCTCTATATTTTTTTATTTTTTTTGAATATAACTATCTGCTTTTTTTAATAGAAGTTTTATAAACTAACTATCATTTTTACTTTGTTAAATGGATAAACATGGTGAGAGTGTAAAAAAGAAAAAAATTTCAAATTCTAAGATTTTTGTAATATTTTTAATTACCGCTGCTGTCGTTTTAGCTGCAAGTGCAGGTATATGCCTTACTAAAATATCACATTACAAAACTTTACACACAAATGCAATCAAAGAAATTAATTCTCTTGAAGAAGAATTAAACCTTAATAAATACGATTTTAAAAATATTTCAAGTAAGAACAAAGAACTTCAATCTGAAGGTAAAGTTTTTTTAGCTGATCCGACTTTTGATGAAGCATATTCTTTTTTAATTGAAGATAATACAGATGAAAAATTTTCTAATAATTCGTCTTATATTTGTCAGCATTATTCTAGAAATGTTAATAATAACTCGGAAAAAAAAGGTTTTAGATGTGCATTTGTTGAAATTGAAACATCTACTGTAAAACATGCACTTGTAGCTTTTAATACAACTGATAAAGGGCTGGTCTTTTTTGAGCCGCAGTCTGATGAACCAGTAAACATGCAGATTGGTAAAAAATATTGGAAAGAATGTGTTATTTCAAATTCAACAGAGACATATCCTAATGGTTACATAATTGAAAATATAACAATTTATTGGTAAAAAAACTGGGAGTGAATAAATATTATGAAACGTGAGAAAATAAAAATGATTATTGCATTACTCTCAATTTTTGTTTTGTTAAGTATTTTATATAATTTTGTTTTATTTGACGAACTCCAAAATACATATGATAAATACTCAACATCAAAAGAACAAAAAAAGATTCTTGAAACATATCAAAGACTTGTATCTGGTGATAAATACGAGCTTCATAACCCCCTATACGAAGAAGTAACAACATTTATTGAAAATGATACATCAGAGTATGTCAATCAAACATTGGCAAATGCTAAAAGTATGGGTTTAAGATGCGCTCTGGTAAACATATTGATAGCATATGATAAGCAGATGTATCAAATACTTGGATTTGAAACTGTGAACAAAGGTATGGTTTACTTCGAGCATGACACCAATTACAGGGTTTTTCCAAGAATTGGGGAGTACTATGAAAAATGTGCTTTTAATGATGAAGGAGAGAATCCTTACCATAATGAGTATAATGATAGAATAATTGACATTGTTATAATATGGTAATTTTGTCAATAACAACTTTTTTATGAAGATGTCTTTTTCTTGCTTTCTGATTATGAGTATTCGAATAGCCGTATTGTTAAAAGATAGATGTAAACCAAAAAACTGTAGTCAGGAATGTATTAAATATTGTCCTAGGGTGCGTGCTGGTGATGAAACAATTGTTATGGGTGACAATGGAAAACCAGTGATATCTGAAGAGCTTTGTGTTGGCTGTGGTATTTGTGTTCATAAATGTCCTTTTGATGCTATAAAAATTATTGGTCTTGCTGAAGAGCTTGAAACTGATCTTATTCATCAATATGGGAAAAATGGTTTTCGTTTGTTTCGTCTACCAGTTCCTAAAAAAGGTTCTTGTACAGGGATTCTTGGTAAAAATGGTATAGGTAAAAGTACCGCATTAAAGATACTTTCAGGTCAACTTATACCTAATCTTGGAGATCTTGATAAAAAACCTGTATGGGAATATATTGTCAAGTATTATGCTGGTACTGAGCTTTATGAGCATTTTATGAAAATTCAGCAAAATGAGATATCTGCGGTGGTTAAACCTCAGTATGTAGATAAACTACCTAATGTTATGAAGGGGAAAATTGAAGATGTGCTTAGATCTGCGGATAACTCTGGGGGTTTTGATGAAATAGTTGAAACTTTAAATCTGGAAGGTGTTTTAGATAAAAAAATTGAGGAAAAAGAAATATCGGGTGGAGAACTTCAACTTGTAGCAATCGCAGCGGCACTTCTCAAAGATGTGGATTTGTATTTTTTTGATGAGCCTTCTAGTTATCTTGATATTCATCAGCGTTTAAAAGTCGCGCGCATCATTAAAAAACTTGCTGAAAACAAAAAAGTTATGGTCGTCGAACATGACCTTGCAGTGCTTGATTTCCTCTGTGAAAACGTACATTTGCTATATGGTGAAGAAGGTGGCTATGGTGTTGTCACCCATCCAAAAGGAGTAAGACATGCAATAAACACGTATTTATCTGGTTACCTTAAAGAAGAAAACATTCGTTTTGGTGAACAAATCGAGTTTTTCGCACATCCACCTAAAAAACGTCAGCAGATGAGTATACTTGTAACATATGATGATATGCAGAAACGTTTTGAAGAATTCACTCTTGACGTGCAAAAAGGAATCGTTCGTACAGGTGAAATAGTAGGTATAGTTGGACCAAACGCGATTGGTAAAACAACTTTTGTAAAAATGCTTGCAGGTGTCATAAAAGCAGACAAGGGAAAAACAGATTTTGATGTAAAAGTAAGTTATAAACCACAGTATATATCACCAAGTTTTGATGGATCTGTACGTGATTTCTTTGAGTTGAATGCTCAGCAGATTTTTACATCTTCATTTTTCAAAGCAGAACTTTTTGAACCATTAAACCTTAAATATCTACTTGATAAAAATATAAACTCACTTTCAGGTGGTGAACTACAAAGAGTTGCCACCGCCAATGCTCTTGTACAAGATGCAGATATTTATCTTATAGATGAACCATCAGCGTATCTTGATAGTGAACAACGTATGAAAACATCTCGTACTATACGAAGGTTGATTGAAAAAACAGGTAAAAGCGCTATGATAATTGACCATGACGTCTATTTTATAGATATGATAAGTGATGCTTTAATCGTATTCGATGGTAAACCCGGTGAACATGGAAGAGCACAAGGACCATTTAGCCTACATGAAGGCATGAACCGTTTTTTAAAAGATGTAGATATAACTTTCCGCCGTGATGAAGACACAAAAAGACCACGTGTAAATAAACCAGAGTCTTATATGGATCGTAAACAAAGAAATGAAGGGGAATATTATTATAGCCTTTAGATAAAAAAGTTTAAGTAATAACAAAAAGAAACTTTAAAGTTGATTATATGGTCAAAGGAATGGATGACACAAGAACTAAGAAAAAAAAGTGGAAATCAAGAATGCAGCGTGATATAATGCTTAATAAAGATATGACAGAGGCTATAACTCAGGGTGGAAAGGCTATTGGAGATGTTTTAAAAAAAGAAAAATAAAGATAAGAAAAAATCAAAATAGTTATAACCTATTTTTTTTATTAGATTTTTAGATAAATAGTTGTTTTTTAATTTTTACATTTTTGGTATTTTTACAAGAAATGTTTAAATAACATCAATGATATAGTGTTACATGTTATCATTTACCTATAGGGATTAAATATGTTATATCATTGTAAAAAATGTTGGAAAACATTTAGAACAAGCAAAAAAAATTGTCCAAAATGTGGCAAGAAACTAACACAGATATAAAAAAACACAAAAATTTTGATATTAATAAAACAAAATTTTAACAGAAAATAAAAAGATTTAAACCAAAATTAGTAAATCTCTCTTTGTCTCCAGGCATTCAACACAAGCTCACGTAATTCTTCAGTATCCTTTGCAGCAAGCCAATAATCCTTAAAATTACATTGTTCAGCAATTTGAGCAATCCACATCAAGCTATGCAGATAAAAAGTACTTTGATCTTCTGAAGAAATCACAACAATAAAACCATGTACTGGATCAGCATCTTTTGAAATTAAAATACCTTTCTTAGAACGAACTAACACTATTTCAAAAATATTACGTCCATCAATCACATGAGAAACAATTCCAACACCTGGGAAAGATACAACATTTGAAGTATCCTTCCTGTTTTTAATCAATTTAAACAATTTATCTTTACTGATATTGATACGTGTTGACAGACGTTCAGATATAAGTTGATGGAATTCATCTGGTGGAAGAAGTTTATTCAAATCAATTACTTCACATCCCCTAAGAATTTCCTCAAATCTTCTCTCAGTAACATTATCCCTCTCAATAAGAATCTCACGAAGTTCTTCATCCAGTAAATAACCAGTATTTTTTTCACCAGTTATTCTTTCAACTACATGCAAAAGTGAATATTCTCTCCAAATTTTATCACGGGCAAAAATCCAATACCATACAAAACCAGCAACAATAAAACCACCAACAATAGCAATTGAAAAAACACCCATCTCAAAAATTAATACACCATATCCAATAATTCCTGCAATCTGAACCCATGGATAAAGAGGCGAACTAAAACTTGGACGATAATTCCTAATCCTGCTTTCCCTCATCATAACAACAGACAAATTTACCAGAATATACAATAAAAGCACAAGTGTTGACGCGATTTTAACTAATCCTTCAAGATCTAAAAAGAGAATAATAATTATCATAAAACCAGAAGTAAACAATATTGAAACAACAGGTGTTCCTTTTTTAGATATTTTTGAAAAAAAACCCGGAAGCAGCTGGTCCTTACTTAAAGCCATAGGATAACGTGAAGAAGAAAGTATCCCTGCATTTGCAGTAGTAATAAAAGCAAGAACCGCTGCAACACCAAGAATAATAAGACCAAACTCACCAGCAAACACCTCAGCACCTTTTGATATAGGCATCAAAGTATCAGTTAGTACCTTGTGATCTAATAAACCAACTGTAACCGAAACTACAAGTATATATAACGCTGAGACAACACCCCATGCAAGAAACATCCCAAGCGGTATATTTCTTTTAGGTTTTTCAATCTCTTCTGCAACACTACAAACTTTTATAAGCCCCATAAAAGAAACAAAAACAATTCCTGCTGTAGCAAAAATTGAGCCGAAACCATAAGGTGTAAACGGCTGAAATCTAGAAGGCTCAATATAAAAAAAACCTACAACAATATATAAAACAAGAATACTAACTAGTCCTGCTACCAAATAAACTTGTGTTCTACCCGCGTGTTTTACACCAGCTAAGTTTATCACAGTAAAAATAATACAAAATACTACTGCAATTATTTTTAAATTAAAATCCGACAAACCCGGATTAAAAAGTTGAACAAACGCTCCAATTCCAAATAAAGCAAACGCTGTTTTAGCACTTAGCGCAAACCAAGATGCTGTACCGCCTATTGTTCCAAGAGCAGGACCCATACTTCGATCTATAAAAAAATAATCCCCGCCACACTTTGGCATAGCAGTAGTAAGTTCAGATGCAGATAACAATGTTGGAATCATTAAAAGAGTTGCAATTAGATATGAAATAATAACTGATGCGCCTGTTTCTTGGTATGCAATAGCAGGTAAAATAAAAAGCCCAGAGCTTATCATCGCCCCTGATGCTATAGCAAATACTTCAAATAATCCTAATTCTTTTTTTAATCCTTTATCTTTATAGTTTGATTTCATAGAGTTAAAGACAGCTATAACAGATACATTATTTGTACGTTTCTAATTATTTTGCGATAATTTTTAACTTAAATATAGATGTTATATTTTTAATAGTTATAAAATATTTAATGCACCAAATATTATTGAAATTATGATTAGTGTTATAATCATAAATATTATTGATTGGTTCATAGTTATTTTTGTAATTTTAACTCTTATAGAGTCGGTGACTTTTGAAAAACGTATGATAAATAATAAAATTAGGATTCCACCTGCAACAATCACCCATTCTTTAAAGATTGATAGTGGTTGAATAAATGATAAATTAAAAGAGGTATAGCCATAAATACTATAAGAAGCTGGAAGTACAAATTTATCTAACCATAAATAAGGCATAACACCGATAAATAAACACAAAAATGCAAGAGTTATCATAGGTATAAGAATCAAAACCGGAGCGTCATTGTACTCTTTTTTATTGAATTTTTTTTCAGGATTTTTCAGAAAAGAGTAGTATATTATCTTAGAAAAACTTGCTACAGTTCCCATTGATGCGAAAATAAGCATGGAAAAAATAAGTGGATTAGTTTCCACTGCTTTTTCGATAAGTGTTTTACTAATCGCACCATTAAAAGGTGTTATTCCCGATATTGCTAATATTCCAATAATATATATAATAAATGTTATGGGCATACTCATACCAATTCTGTGTTTTCGAATATCTTTCGTACCCGTTTTATAAATTATTGCCCCCGCACAAAGGAAAAGTAAAGCTTTAAAAAAGGCATGATTTACCATATGAGATAACCCGCCAGCCATTCCAACAGTGGTAAATGTACCAAGTCCTACAACAATAAAACCAATCTGAGATATCGTATGATTCGCAGTAATTTTTTTAATATCCCATTGCATCAATGCATTAATAACTCCACCTACTGCAGTTAATGCCCCTAAAAAAATTATAACCTCACTCATTTGCGGTATGTTGAATCCAAATGAATTTATCCGGATAAAAAGATAAACGCCTGCTTTAACAATAATACCTGAAAGCAATGCAGAAATAGGGATCGGAGCTGTTGAATGCGCATCAACAAGCCAAGTATGAAAAGGCATAATAGCAGATTTTATACCAATTGCAGCAAAAAATAATATAAAAATAATTATTTGTGTTTGAGTATCAATTAGAGGGATACTATTTTGAAGATATTCAAGGTTTAACAACCCTGTTTCAGCATAAACAAAACCAATACCTAAAAGAAAAAAGAGTGATGCAAGAGTACCAAGGATGAGATATTTAATAGAACCTTTGAATGAGTGTTTATCTTCTCCAAATGTGATAAGAATAAAACTACATATGATTGTTAAATCAAAAAAAATGTAAAGATTAAATATATCACCTGATAAAAATATTCCATTTAAACCAGTCATTAAAAGCAGGAAAAAAAAGTAAAATTTCCCCGCTTCTGTTTTAACATATTTTAATGAGTAAATAAAGGTTAAAAGCCCAAGAATTGCAGTAACTAAAAGCAGAACAAAAGATAATTCATCAATAACAATAGTAATACCATAAGGTTTAGACCATCCGCTTAAGTTATATGACATAGTTTCAATATTAATCTGCTCAAAAACTATATACAAATAATAAAAAGGAAAAATTAAACTTAAAGAAGTTATAATTTTTTGAATAACTACTTTTTTTGAGATTATATTTGTGATTGCAACTACAATTGCAGCAATTAAGGGAGTTAACAAGAAGAATATAGGTATGTGTTCTATCATGTTATCTCCTCAATATTTACAGTTCCAAATTTTTTATAAATCCATACAATAATTGCTAAAGCGATAGCCGTATCACAAAGAGTTATAACAATCATTGTAAGCATTAGTGCTTGAGGTACAGGGTCAACAACATTTGTCGAAGCAGTGTTAATAATTGGGGGAAACGCGTTTTTAACATAACCAATTGAAATAAAAAACAGAACAATTCCATTACTACATAGGCTTAAAGACATAATTATTTTTATAAGATTTTTATTTGTAATTACCCCATAAAGACCAATTAAGAATAATACTATGCCGATATTTATTCCATTAATCATTATCGATATACTCCCATCTTATAAATAACATATAAAAAAGAACAATTCCTGCACAAACCTTCACACCAATTATAATGTTTAAAACCCATATTGCGTCAAAACTTGAAAAAAATGATTTACCAATAAATATACCAATTAAACCTGCAAAAATAAAAAAGGCAACTCCAAGAATTTCAACTAGGGATATTTCTGATCTATATCTCTCTATTATATCTTCACCATAAGCCACAATAGCAAGTATCACCCCCATTGAAACAATAACACCGCCTTGAAAGCCACCCCCTGGTGAGATATGCCCAAATAGAATCATGTAAACTCCAAAAAGAAAAATAAAAGGAATAATAGTCCTTGAAATAGTTTTAACAATTCTAGATGTCATGTTTTTCTCCTAATTAAAAGTGATATACCTGAAATTGTAACAAAAATCACTAAAATCTCACCCAGTGTATCATAGGCTCTGAAAT
>CAZQXW010000028.1:0-23580 GCA_964597365.1 uncultured Thermoplasmatales archaeon
ACCCGGGCAGAGGGCTTGGAAGGCCCTAATCATAGCCTCTAGATCACATCCGCATTTTTTGATATTCTTGTTAATTTAAACGATTATATCCTTTTTAGGCATATATGATTCCTTGATAATCTTTTCGTTGTATTTTGAACGTTTATTAACCATTATTTTTTCTTATCCTTATGGGAAATTTTATTTCTTATACTTCCCTCATTGCTGATAACTTTTTCATTTAATTCTTCACCCATCACTTTAAACAAAGGCTGAAATTTGCCTTTGTTTACAAGCCACATACAAAACAAGCCCATTATAACTCCACCACCCGTTCCTACAAACATAGAAAGAAGCATCATTTCAACACTTATTGAACGCATGCCAAATACTCCAACGTATTTTATAGCTTCAAATATTACCATTGCAGCCATTGTTGTAACTATTACAACGTATACCATAGCAGAGGTATTCATCTTAAGCCCATCCCAATATCTATCTAGCATATAAACAAATGCAAATGCAATAAATGCGACAAGAATTGAGACCATCAATTGAGTAAACTCATTATAAAATGGTATATCATAATATCCTCTCAGAAGCACACCAATCATGTTCAATAGACATATTGTTGCAACAAGCACATCCACAGGCCAAGGAATTAAATCATTTCTATATCTGTGCAATGCCAAAGGAATTAGCAGGATAAACAAACCAAAGATACAGCCAATAACCCACAGCCACTCATTTTTTATTACAGCTACGAGAAGAGTAAGTACTAAAACTGAATTCATCAGTACATCTGCAAGGATTTCTTTATCCCACAAACCATCTTTTTTCAACGAAAAGGCCATATGAACAAAATATTCTATATCAAAGAAAATACAAAATACTTTTTGTTTTTTTACTACAAATACTAGAAAACAAAGATTTATTTATACTAAAAATCTGTTTTATTAGTTGTGGAAGTAAAAGAAATCAATGCAAAATCAATATTGCGCAAACAAAGAAAAGTTGATTCATGGTTTGTATCCCGATATGGAATGAACTTGTACCGAGGATGCACTCATGACTGTGTTTATTGTGATGGTCGTGCTGAAAAATATCAAACACATAAAGACTTTGAAAACAAAGTCGTTGTAAAAATAAATGCTCTTGACGTTCTTAGAAAAGAATTGACTCCAAATACTAGAAAAAAACCTTTGAAACCAGGTTTTATACTGATTGGGGGTGGTGTTGGGGATAGTTATCAGCCTATTGAAAAACAATACAAGTTGACTAGAAACGTAATTAAATATCTAAATACCACTAATTTTCCAGTTCATATCCTAACTAAATCCACACTGGTTGAAAGAGACATAGACATTTTAAAGAAAATAAACAGTAAAACAAGAGCCATCGTAAGCTTTAGTTTTTCATCAGCAGATGATAATATAAGTAAAATCTTTGAGCCGGGTGTTCCCAGCCCCTCAGAGCGGTTTGAAATGATAAAATTGCTAAAAGAAGAAGGCTTTTATTGCGGAATGTTTCTAATGCCTGTAATTCCTTTTATTACAGACAAAGCACATTTTATTGAGGAATCAGTAAAAAAGGCAAAAGAGGCAGGTGTTGATTTTATAATTTTTGGAGGAATGACCTTAAAAAAAGGAAGGCAAAAAGAATATTTTTATAAAACCTTGAAGGAAAATTATCCTGAAAAAATCATAGATTATGAAAACATTTACAAAGGAGATAAATGGGGTAGTGCAATATCTTCTTATTATGATTCTATTCACAAAACCTTTTCTTTTTTTGCAAGACAGTACAAAATGCCAGCAAGAATACCAAGAACTCTTTTCAAAGACTTTATTGATGAAAACGATTTGGTCGTAGTACTTCTCGAACAAATTGATTATCTGTTAAAATTTCATACAAAAAGATCGCCTTATGGTTTTGCAGCATATTCTATTTCAAATATAAAAGAGCCAATAAGCAATGTAAAAAATGACTTAAGAAGTATTAAGGGAGTGGGACCTACTATTGAAAAAATAATTCTTGAAATACTTGACACAGGTACATGCAGATATTATGAAAAACTAATGAAACTCTAGATTTTTGCTATATACTTTATAGCCAAAACGTTTAAAAGTAATTTTTATTCAGGTTATTAAAATAAAAGGAAATATTATGAATAAAAACAGTAAAATAAACATACCAAAGAACAAAACAAAAATAATTTGTACGATAGGTCCTGCATCAAACTCAGAGAAAATTATAAAAAGCATGATACTAAATGGTATGAACATAGCACGTCTAAATTCCTCACATGGCCTTATTCAAGAACACATTGAAAATATTTCAAAAATTCATAATATTTCAAATGATTTAGGAATTAACATACCAGTTTTAATTGATTTACCAGGTGCCAAGATTCGCATTGGTAAATTAAAAGAAGATCCTGTAACTTTATGTAAAGACGAGATAGTAACACTTACCACAAAAAAAATTATCGGGGATAAAAAAACAATACCTGTCCAGTATAAACACTTATCAAAAACCGTTTCAAAGTCAAGTACTGTTTATTTATCAGATGGACTCATAGAGCTTAAAGTCCTTAATTTTGATGAAAAAAATGTTAGATGCAAAGTAATAATTGGCGGTTCTCTTCTTTCACATAAAGGAATCAATTTTACAAACTCCAAAATCCATGTTAACTCTGTTACCAAAAAAGATCTTGAAATAGTAGAGATAGGTATGATGTACGGTGTTAACACTTTTTGTATCTCTTATCCAAAAGATGAAAAAGACATACAAAAAATCAAAAACTTTGCAAAAAAACAAGACAAAAAGATAAAAGTCATAGCAAAAATCGAAAGATCAGAGGCAATAGAAAATTTCGATAAAATATTAGAAGCAGCCGATGGCATTATGATTGCACGTGGAGATCTTGGTATAGAAATCCCGATAGAAGACGTTCCAACAGTTCAGAAAAAACTCATAAAAAAAGCAAATATTGCAGGAGTACCAGTAATTACTGCAACACAAATGATGAAATCCATGACAGACAACCCTCGCCCGACACGTGCAGAGGTAACAGATGTTGCAAATGCAATTCTTGATGGGACCGATGCTGTTATGCTCTCAGAAGAAACAGCCATTGGAAAATACCCTGTTCAAACAATAAAGACTATGGCAAAAATAGCAGTTACAACTGAGAAGAGAAGAAACGGTGCAGGACTACCATGTAACCTGCATGATTTTATTACAAAGAGACATAATCATCATAATTTAAAAATTGCTGACGTAATCTCGATAAATGTAATAGAAGCTCATAAGATTTTAAAACCTAAATTTATAATTACCACAACCGCAACAGGTACTACTGCACGAATGATCAGCAGGTTCAAACCTGATTGCTGGAGTCTTTCTTTTACAAAAAACCAAGAGACCGCTGATTTTCTGAATTTTTCATTTGGAGTATATCCAATTTACTTAAATCATGATAAAGAAAGCTGGCATGGTGTTGTAATTGATTATATCAAAGAAAAAAAACTTGTTAAAAAAGGAGACATGGTATTTCTTACCCAGCGTAGGTTCGTAGATAAAAAAGAAGGTACTGACTCTTTTGGAGTTATTAAAATCTATTAATTTTTATTGTTTAAATCTGTAAAGAATTTTAAAAAAAATAATTCTAACCTTATTTCGTAATTTTAATCATTTAATTGTTTAAAGATTACTCCAATTGTCTTATTAATGCCTCTTGGTCAAGTTGCATTTCATCAAGTATCCTTCCGCGAATTGTATTTATTCTGCTAAGAAGTTGTTTCATGTCTTCATTTGTCATCTTCTCAGAGATTTTTACATCTTTTTCTTTGACTACAAGAAGTGGTTCTTCGTTTTGTTTCATTATTTCATCTACGGGAATTGCCCCGAATTTATCTCTTGGATGAGCAAAACCTATATCTGTTATAAATTTACCATTTTTCTTAAACATATGTAAATCTTTCTTAGCAATATTCAAATCACTTGAACCACAATGTTTGCAAAATAACTCATCATTTTTCTCAGAAGGGGTGATTTCCCATTCCCAGTCACACATTTTGCATTTTATTGAGAGTAACTCAAATTTTTGCATTTGTCCCTCCAGTGATGGGTTGATAATTTATTTTATGCTTAAAAGCTTTTTATGTAGGTGCATATGTAAATGTATATGAAGAAATTCTTAGATTTTATATTACTTTGAGCTTTATTGCTTCTAATCCTTGTTTTGTATATTTCTTTTTGTATTCAACGTTATCTCCTTCCCTTAGAAATATCGTCCAAAAAGGTACTTCGCTTTTGTGTACAAATGCATCTTCACCGTCTTGGCCTTGTATAAAACCGTAACCGTTGCGCGTGTTGTACCATTTTACTTTTCCATTCATTGTTTGTTCTCCTTTGTTTTTTTGTTTATAACTGTTTTTTTGTAAAATCACATTGTTCTTATTTTAAAAAAAATAAAAAAAGTAGATTTTATGTAAAAAGTTAAAACTTAATCAATGATTTTTTTACTAAAATCTTTTTGGCTTATGTTTTTGATAACAATCCCTGCAATATACAGGTCTTGTTCCATCTGGTTTGAAAGGAACTTCTGTTTCCTTTCCACAGTCTGCACATGTTACTTTGTGCATTTCGCGAGGGCCTCTGTTGAAGCCTCCGCCTCTATTATCTCGATACATATAGTTATTTTCCTTTTTTGCCTATTTTCTTATAGGCTTAATACACCTCTATACTACCATAGTTTATAATACTATCCATTTTGATATAAGCTAGAATTGGTGCTTAGCATTCCATATAGGCTCTCCAGGTTGTCTGTATTCTATACCATTTATTTTGTATACACTCATCCAGTTATCTGAATGGATACACCCTTCAACGGATATTTCTGTTGAAGTTAATCCTTCTATTTCCTGGATTATTGTCTCATTTGTACCATCGCGATCGTAATCATAAGCAGATATTGCTGTGTGTATGTACCAATTGGGGCCAAAATGAAGTTCTGTATTATTTACTTCAAAGAATCTAGCTCCATGACCTAATGTCCCTTCAATATATTCAAAGCTGTTTCCCTTGCATATACCAAGCATATCTCTAAATCTGTTCCTAATTCTTTTAATAAGACCTGTTTTATTATACATTTTTTCAGTAGTTTGCGCCTGTACAATCATACTTAATCCTAAAAACAACATTGTTGCAACTATAGCTATTGCTAGTATTTTTTTCATATATCTGACCAATTCTTTATACTAATAATTATATAAAATATTTGTTATAACAACAAAGGCTCCAAAATATTATTATAAGATTTTTAATTTAAGTAAAGCCTAAAGGCACTGATATTATATGATCAAAATAACTGGTAAGAATTTTATCGCAGGAGAAGAATCATCCAAAGGAAATAAGCTATACACAAGTTTCAATCCTAAAACATTAGAAGAAACAAATCTAAAATTTACGGATGCTACAAAAGAAGAAATAGACAAAGCACTAACAAAAGCAGAAGAAGCATTTGACAATATTTCAAAAGAAAAAATACCAGTTTTTTTAAAAGAAATATCAAAACAGATAATGAAACTTGGAGATCAATTACTTGAGACCGCAGATATAGAAACCGCTCTTGGGCTCCCTCGTCTCATAAACGAAAGAAAAAGAACATGCAACCAATTAGAAACTTTTGCAGAGTACATTAAAAAAGATGAATATCTTGAAATATCAATAGATAAAAAAGATTCAAAAAGAACTCCGCCAAAGCCAGATATTAGAAGAATACTGATACCAATTGGCCCTGTGGCTGTTTTTCCTGCAAGCAATTTTCCCTTTGCCTTTGGAGTATGCGGCGGAGATACCGCGTCAGCTCTTGCAGCAGGATGCCCCGTTGTTGTAAAAGCACATCCCTCACATCCTATGACATCTGAGCTTTTTACATATGCTGTAAACAAAGCAATTGAGGCTTGTGATTTACCAAAAGGAGTTTTTTCAATGATCCACGGCAAAAATGTAGAAGTATCAAAACAGCTTGTTCTTCACCCAAAAGTAGAAGCAATAGGTTTTACCGGTTCACAATCAGCAGGAAGAGCAATATACAACTTAGCAGCAAAACGTGAAAAACCAATACCAGTATTTGCAGAGATGGGTAGTATAAATCCGATTTTTATTTGGGACATGCAAGAGGATACATCCGAACAACTTGCGTCTTCAATTACACTTGGAACAGGGCAATTCTGTACAAAACCTGGCGTTATTTTTGTAAAAGAAAAAGAATCTGAAAAACTAATAAATAGTGTAAGTGAGAAAATAAAAGAGAAAAATCCAGGCTTACTTCTTAATGAAAATATTAGAGAAACTCTCTTAAAAACAGTAAATAAAACTAAAGAAACAAACGATGTTGAACTTCTATTTGGAGGATACAAAATAGAAAACAAAAATGCTTTTGAAAACACAATTTTTGTAACAAACTCAAAGACATTTTTGAATAATAAAAACATACAAAAAGAACATTTCGGCCCAGTTGCAATATTTGTAAAATGCAAAGACAATAATGATTTTGTAGAAATTGTAAAACATCTTGAGGGACAGTTAACAGGCACTATTCACGTCGATGATAAAAACATCAAAGAAATAAAGATATTATTTTCAGCACTTACTAAAAAAGTTGGAAGAATAATAATAAATGGCATTCCAACCGGCGTTGAAGTATGCAAATCAATGAACCACGGCGGACCATATCCTGCAACAACATCGATTCACACGACATCTGTAGGAATGTATGCGATTAAAAGATTCTTAAGGCCTATTGCATTTCAAGATACTCCTAAATATTTATTACCCGAAGAGCTTAGAAAATAAAGTATGAAAAATTCATAAATCTTTTAACCTAGCTTCTAATTTGCAGCAAAATATTGTATGCAAAAAATATTTAGAATATGGATGATTTTAATATTCATACTTGCGTTAATCGCAGCTTTAATAGTTGATAAAAGTTCTATGTTTTTCGGTTTTTTAATTTTACCTATGCTAATAATCTCAGGAGTAATCATTATCTTTGGTTCTTTAAAAAGTGAATGAAAAATACTTATTTTCTGAATTTTAAACATGATCTAGCTTTTTCTCATCTTTCTTATTCAAGTATAGCTTGCAGGTAAACAATTTGATATTTATTTTTTTCTCTTAAAATTAGTATAATGTTATTAAATGAGAATCTTATATCCAGGCGAAATGGCGAAAAAACAGTTCAAAAATGACCGTAATCTATTTGAGCACATACACGGAAAAATATTAAATTATTTTTGGCAATATGTTGATATCATTGCTTGTAAAATGCAGAGAGCTGAAAAGAATTACGAACGTTTTACGGGTAAAAAATATGAAGAAGAATTAAAACTGTTCAACATCTCAGATGGTGATAAAGTTTTGTTTATTGGTTGTGGCCAATATCCCATTACAGCAATTATACTTACTAAATTATATGATGTAAACATAACCGCAATTGATAAAAATCCTAAAGCCATAGAATTAGCTAAAAACGTTATTCATAAAAAAAAGCTTGAGGAAAAAATCACTATAGAAGAAGGTGATGGCATAGACTATCCAGTTGATAAATATGATGTAGTAATACTTGGAGGGTTGTTATTTCCTAAAAAATTAATTTATAACCATGTTTTTGAATCAGTTAAACCAGGAACTAAAATCATATTAAGATTATCTATTTTATATTATAGTCTAATGTATGAGGATATTAATTCATATAAAGATTTTTTTATTTATAAAACTATAGACAGAACATGGGGGTTTTTAGGATTATTTGACCTCCCATTTAAACCAAATTCTTTTAAATGTTTATCCTTATGTTTGATTAAGAAAAAGTAATCGCCATAAAATAATTGACAATCAAGAGATGGTTTTTTAGGTTTTATTGTAATCTATACATCATACTCTGTTATTGTTCTCTAAAAAGTCTCTTATTTGTTCTTTCATTTAAATCCATGAAAATAATGTTAAACACCATATTCTTTCGTAAACTATTTATGCAGATTTTAGTATGTAAAGAAAGATGTCAAATGTATTTATTCAAGCATATGCCTGTAGGAGAAGACTTCTAGACTCTAGAAAAATCGAGTCATATTTTATTAAAAATGGTCATAATATAGTAAATAGTCCAAAAAAAGCAGACATTATCATTTTTGTTGCATGCGGCTTTCATGGCGATGTTGCTAGTAATAATTTTAAAAAAATTACACAACTCCAAAAATACGATGCTAAACTAATTGTTGCAGGCTGCCTTCCAATAAATGAGAAAGAAAACTTATCAAAATATTTTGATGGTACAACAATAGGTACAAAGGAATTGAATAGAATTGATAGTAAAATTGACAGTATTTTTCCAGAAAATAAGATTAAATTTAATGAGATAGATGATGGAAATATTTGTTTTCCTATAGATATAAAGATTAATCATTATACAAATTTTCTAAGAAAAAGCATTCTTTTAGAAAATCTATATCTAAAAATTATGGATTATATCCAAAAACATATTCAAGGAGAAAAATCCTTTAAATATGTTTTATTCCCAATAAAACAACCATTTCATATCAGAATTGCTGAGGGTTGTAATGGAAAGTGTTCTTATTGTGCAATACGCTTCTCAGCAGGACCCTTTCATAGCAAACCTTTTGATGAGTGTATAGCAGAGTTCAAAAAAGGTTTATCTGAAGGTTATAAAAAATTTGCAATTTGCGCGGTAGACACTGGTTGTTACGGAACTGATATAAATAGCAGTTTTCCAGAATTATTAGATGCTATAATTAAAATATCAGGAGATTACGAGATAATCATAAGAACTTTTAATTCTACATGGTTGATTAAATATATCGATAAATTAGAAGAGATCATTAAAAGTGGCAAGATAAAAGATATTGCAATACCAATTCAATCAGCAAGCCCCCGTATTTTAAAACTAATGAAAAGAAATTATAATATAGAAAAATTGAAAAACGCTATACAAAGATTAAGGGAAGCAGATCCTAATTTAATAATCGAAACTCATTTCATGATAGGTTTCCCAACTGAAACCGAAGAAGACTTTCAAAAAACATTAGATTTTGTTAAAGATATTGACAGTAACTTTTTAGTATTTTTCCGATTTTCAAGTAGACCTGGAACTGCAATGGAAAAGCTTCAGCCTAATATAACAAGTAAACAAATAGAATCTCGGATAAAAAAGACAAAAATATATCTTAAAAAACAAGGATATCGTTGTGCACAATCTTCAAATCGTTTTGTGGCATTTGATAAACAATAATTCTTATAATCTTTATATGTCGCTATTTTTGAGATATGAATATGCATATTCGTTATTAAATTGATAATCGCTTTTTCTTTTTAAACTTGCAACTGTTAATACTGAAGCAGTATACAGATTTACAAACTTCATACTTTTAACAGTCCTCCCGATAACACTTGGATATGAATATACTTCATTAGAAATTCTTACTGTATTATCCAGCAACTCTTTAGGAGTCATGTTTTTAGGTTCAAAAACAACATTATGCATATTGTATTTTGCCCAATCTCTAGTAAGAATTCTTCCTTCTTTGTCTAATCTATCAAACAATCGTGTACCTGGATAAGGAGTTAATATATTAAAAAGGGGATGATCAACATCGTACTTTTTAATGAAATCTACTGTTTTATCAAAAATATCTTTTTTATCTGTATCAAAGCCAAGAATAAAACTACCTTGTATATACATACCATAATCATGTAATTTTTTAATTGATGATGAATATTCTTTTACTTTGTTACTATTTTTCCCCATGCTGTCAATTGAATCTTGATTCACTGACTCAAATCCGACAAACCAACTCATACATCCTGCCTCACTTGATGTTTTCAAAAACTCCTCATCGTTTCCAAGAGTATTTATATTTCCTTGCGCATAAAATTTTTTATTTATTCCCGCTTTTTTAATTTGTCTGAATAATTCTTTTGTGTAACTTGGATTAATGGTTAAAGAGTCATCATCAAATCCAAAAAGTTTGGAGGGAATCAATTGGATTTCACGAACCACATCTTTAATAGGCCTCATACGAAATATTTTTCTATATTTTGTACTGGATACCGAGCAAAACTCACAGCCATAGGGACATCCTCTAGTAGCTTGAACTCTACAAGATATTTTTTTAGAAGAAATGCTCTTAGGGATAGGTAATTTTTCAAGATCAACAACTGTTGTTTGATAATAAAAAGGTCGCAGGCGTCCATTCTCCAAGTCGTTGAGCAGCTTAGGCCAATTTTCTTCGGCTTCACCTATAACAACACTGTCTGCATGTTGCTTTGCTTCTTCCGGTACTGCAGACGAGTGCCCTCCGCCAAGCACAACAGTAATGCCTCTTCGCTTAAATTCGTCTGCCACCTCATATGCAGCATATATTGCACCGGTATAACTAGAAATACCTACTAAATCATATTTCTTATCAAAGTTTATATCGGAAATATCTCCTTCTATTATCTCAACATGATGTTTTTTAGGCGTGACAGCTGCTATTGAGAGCATGGTTAATGTTGTAAATTGCTGAGTGGGCTTAATTTTTGAGAGCAATCTCTGGAAAAAAAGAGGTTGCTTTTTATTTTTAGGATCATAAGACCAGTTTAAATCTTTACCCAGCACATACTCTTTAAGTGGATAAAAAAGTAATATATTCATATTAGTCGTTATCATCTTGCGATATATAAAAGCTAAGTACAATAATAATAACAATAATAATTTATAACAAGTAATCTGATAAAACAAAGCATAATCTATGCAAAAAATATGGTCTGCAGATATCTGACTTATAAAATGTTAAATATTTCAAGAACGTTTATAACATTTATTTTAATTACATCATATAGATGAAAGTAGTTCTATGTTTTCCGCCAACATTAAGACAATCAATTATACCAATACTTAAAGGTTCTACACCAAATCCCCCATTAGGACTGGCATATCTTGCATCATCATTAGAACAAGCAGGTCATAAAGTAAAAATTATTGACTCACCACATATGCATTACAATTATAAAGAGATTTTTAGAGAGATTAAAAAATTTGAACCAAATGTAGTAGGTATATCTTCTTTAACATTTTCCTTTTACGATTCTATAAAAATACTTAAAATTGTTAAAAAAAACCTACCTAATTGTATTACAGTGTTAGGTGGTGTTCATCCTACAGCCCTTGCAAAAGAAATCTTAACAGAATATTCATTTGTTGATGTAATAATAAAAGGCGAAGGAGAATTAACTTTTGTTGAATTGCTAGAAAAAAAGAAAAATAAACAATATTCAGATGTAAAAGGAATTGTCTATAGGGATGAAAAAAGAATCATTGAAAATAAACCAAGAAAAAGGATTGAAAATCTGGATGAGTTACCTTTCCCTGCTTATCATCTTCTCCCAATGGAAAAATATACTGGAAGATATAACTGGTTTAACATTGAAAGAAAAAGAGATATTAAACCTATTGGAAGGATTATAACATCAAGAGGTTGCCCATATAATTGTGCATTTTGTTCATCAAAATTAATGTGGGGTAAGCAAGTATTTTTACGTAACCCTGAAAAAATTGTTGAGGAAATAAAATTTTTAAAAGAAAAATACAAAATGAATTTCATTGAATTTTCAGATGAAACTTTTACAATTGACCAAAAAAGAACAGAAAAAATTAGACTTTTATTAAAAAAAGAAAAAATTGATGTTTCATTTTTATGCAATACTAGAACAAATCTATTCAATAAAGAGATCGCGAATTCATTAAAAAAAATGAGATGCAATATAGTTTTCTTTGGATTTGAATCAGGTGTACAAAAAACACTTGATTTTTTAAACAAGGGTATCAAAATAACAGATTCTATAAAAGCTGTAGAAAATGCAAGAGATGCTGGTTTAACCATTATTGGAAATTTTATAATTGGGGTACCAGGTGAAACAAAAGAAAATATAAATCAAACAATATCTTTTGCAAGAAAACTTGATATCGATTTCCCCTCTTTTACAATTCTTATGCCATTTCCTGGAACTCATATTTATGATTATGCAGTTAGAAATAATCTTCTTTTAACAAAAAATTGGTCAAAATATGCAGGATCAAGTATTGTAATGAAAACCCCAGGAATATCTCCTTTTGAATTAAAGTTTTATTTATTAAAAGCCTATTTTGTTACTCGACAAAAATCAAAAGCACTAATCTCCCCAAATCTCATAAAAACAGAATAGAAGGGTATCTGAGATTTTGTTTTTCATTAAACGGCCTCATTTATTAATATCAAATATTTTATATTAGTTTTAGAGAACCATTTTTTGCAATATTTTAGAAAAAAATACTTTATACTTGCATAATTTTTTTAAGCATAATTAAATAACATCCTTAATATTGCTTTGTTATATTGCTTCTTTTATTAGATATACTTCAGTATTTTCTGGAATTTTTTGTCTTGATTTTGACATAGGAAATGTTGTATATCCAATACTTCTAAGTGTTTTTTCTGCATAATCATATCTTTTATTTTTTTCCTCACTATCAATTTTCGGCTCAATAAGAAAAGCATCAGTTCCTTCTTTTTCTGAAAATGAAAGTAAATCTATCGAATAAAAATTAACTTTTTTAAAAAAAGATAATGTTTGATTAAATTCTTCCCATGTTTCAGTTGGGAAACCTATCATAAAATGTGTAATAATTGCTATATCTGGAAAATCGTTTTTTATATTCATAAGTACTTCTTTTATTTTTTCAACGTTTGAATATCTATTCATAAGTTTTAGAATTCTTTCATTTAAAGATTGAATAGGTATTTCTAAAATAATTATTTTTTTCCTCTTAAAAATATTTTCCAAATCTTTATAATATTTAACAATCCACATAGGATGTAATTCTTTAATAACGATACTATAATTACCAGATATTTTTGTAAGTTCATCTAATAATTCTGGAAAACTGCTATCAATATCAATTCCGTAACAACCAGTGTTATCTGCTTCTATAATAAATTTTTTATAACCGTTTTTTAATCCTCTCTTAAATTCATCTATACATTGGTTTATAGGCTTACTATGATATTTTCCAACTGCATTTTTTATTGCACAATAAGAACATTTATTCATGCAACCCCACGATATTCTTAAAGTATATGTGGCACCACTAATAAGATCCATAGTTACTTTATATTTTTTAAAAATTTTATGTAAAATATAAAATTTTAATATTGAAAAATAACGTGTTAGGTTATTTAAAGATAAATCTAAACCTTTGTTTTGAATTTTTATATTTGTATCTTTAATTTCACAGAATTTTATTGAATTATTTGGAAATATTTCATCAATTTTTTCAGGATTATTATTTAAAATTTTTGTACTTATTGTTAATCCATTAAATATCTTTTTTAATTCTTGTTTATCTGTCTCTGGAACACATCCAGCTATAATTAATTCGTTTTTATATTTTTTATATTCTTTAATTTTTTCAAATGCCAGGTTAGTCTTCCAAGATGAAAAACCACAAGTAATAATTAAAATATAATCAGCTTTTTTTGGATTAGACACTATCTTATATCCATTTTTTACAAAATATTTTAAAAATCTTTTACCATCTAATTTCCGTTTACTACAACAATCTATTGTACGGATAAATACGTTTTCCATATTTATACAAATAGTTAACATTTTATTATATTTTTCTAGGTCTTATCAGAGATATAATTGAGTACGATGTATGTATCTACATTACTAACACTACGATAATTACATATTGCTCTAAAAACTGCCTACATTGGAACTGCATATTAAATAAGTTCTTTTTTAAGTAGCTAAAAAGTAGATACACCTTTACGAACCAGAATATGTTTTGAAAAGAAAAAATATTAGCGCAATTCATTCATAGTCTAAAGCCTGTGAAGCTCTCAATTCCAAAATTTTAATAAACTTTCATATTAAAAATCCGTATATTATTTATTATGTGATTATATAATACTTTTGATGAGAAAGGGTCATACCAATATCATATACAAAGTAGCATTTGCATTTTATAAGAAAATTAACGCCTCTGTTGTTAATAAAGGCAACTTATTAAGCATGATATACATATTTGTAAAAAGGAGATTTCTCTTTAGAATAAGTAATATATACTTACCTGTTTTTTTATTGAAAGGAAAGGAAAAACACAGCAATAAAGATATCACTGTTGTATATTGCGGTGATAATCACTCTTTTTATTTTATTGCTGATATTTTATTTGAAGCAAAATATGAAAAAGAATATTTGGGAAATTATTTGATTACAAGTCTCCCGAAGATTCTTTCTAAAAATTTTCAGGACTCAGATATCACTATTCTCAAAACAGATCGGTTCTTCTCAAGATTTCTTAAGAAAAAAAGTTTCTTTTTAATACCTGCATGGATTAATATGAAACTGGATATATCAAAACCATTTGATGACATTGTTCATAAATTTAAAAAAAGCGCAAAAGAAGATGTAAGAAAAATAAAAAAATTCAATTATACATATGAACTAACGAATGAATTGGAGGAATTCGATCGGTTTTTCCATGAAATTCGTGATCCTCATTTTCAAAGAAGAGTAGGAAAACAGGCAATACCCGGAACCACAAGTTACTCTGAATTGAAAGTTGGATTCCAATTAGGGTCTCTTTTAAAAATAAAAGATGGAGATCAAACCATTGCTGGTTTCATTATTGTTCATAATGATCACATGGCACATCCACATTTTATGGGAATAAAAGTTGATAAAGAATTATATAAAGCAGCAGGGTCAGCTCTTTTTTATTTTTTTATTAAATGGGCTAAAGAAAATAATATTTCACTTCTAAACTTTGGTATGACAAGACCGTTTTTAAATAATGGACCGTTTAGATTTAAGCGTAAATGGAGTATGACTGCAGAAATGACGAAAAAATGGTTTGATGTTTTTGCTTTCAAAGTAAATCCTCATTGTTCTGAAGCAATTGAAAGTTTTTTTGAACATAATCCATTTTTACTCCTGGAAAATAAAGCATTGACAGGAATTGTTTTTTCACCCAATTCTCTTTCTCCTGAAGAACAAAAAAGATTCAATAAAAGATATTATACTGATGGAATAACCTCACTTAATATTATTCAAACTAAAGAACAATTAATATCTTTTTTAAAAAGACCTAAATTAAAATCCAGAAAAATCACTTTTTCTTTTTTCTCAGAGGTTTAATCCTTTTATGTTTTATTTTTTCTAAAGGCTCTGTTAAAATTCCAAGAGATCTTATCTTACCACCGCTTTTTGCGATAACTAGATTTCCGTTTGTAACTCTAAATTTTCCTACCCTATAATTAAAAAATCTCTGCAGTGTAGCACTAATTGGATTGTCTTTATAGTAAACTTTTCCATCAGAAGTTTTCTGAAAAATCCTTCCATCTGTATCAAATTGGTATTCATCACCGAGATAGAATTGTTCAACCCATGGGTTTTTAGGTTTTAGCGCACTTGCTGAAAAGTTACCTACTATCTCATAATCATACATGTGTCGAAACTGCAATAGCTTTTCATCTGTGGTCCTTCGTGCAAGGAGTATATGTATATCTGCATCGTCGGGAAGTCGTACAGCCCTTCCAATACTTTGTATATGATATGCCTCTGTAATTGCAGTGCTTACAATTATGAGACACCTTATGTTCCTTTTATCATAACCTTCTGCAAGCATTCCAACAGAAAGAAGTGCTGGAATTCTATCATGCTGAAAATCATCGAGTGCTTTTTCATCAGGTTTTTCACTATGATAAACTGGATAACCTGTGATCTTTGAAAGATGATCTGCTTGTTCTATTCTCTTACATATTACAAGCGTTGGTCTTCCCTTGTTTTGTTTCAAAAGCTCAACTGCTTTAGGTATACGATTTTCTGCAAGATAGACTACACTTCGTCTTTTAAAAATCATATAATCAAGTTGCTGACGAAGCTGCCATTTATCATTCTGATTATCAGCACGCCTCATTCGACCAAGCAGTTTTCCAATCGCCTCAGAGTTTTCTTCATAAATTTGTCTTTCTGAAGGATTTAGGTCTATTGGATGGAAAAAAACTGTAAAATCACTGATATGCGCTTCTTTTAATGGGACTTCAATTATTATTCCACCACAGGACTCAATACATCCTTTATTAGGAGTGGCAGTCAGACCCAAAATATTTTCATATTCTATATTCTCATAAATATTTTTGAAAACAGGGCTTGCACTTCGATGACATTCATCTACTACCAATAGTTCACATTTGGTTCCTTTCGATCTTTCTTTTGAAAGTATGTGAAATGTTTCGACATGGACGAATTCTAAATCATATTTTTTAAGTTCTTCAGTCCATTGGGATTTAAGTTTTCGTGTTGGAACTGCAACAATTACGTCCTTGAACTCTCTATCTTTTATCAAAAGAATTGTTGCATAGGTTTTACCAGTTCCTGCAAAGGCTTTTACAACACCTTTGCCCCGGTATATTCTAACCATTCGATTTTGCCATTCATAGGGTTCAAAGTTCATATTAATCATTTATATGTAACAGTTCAACCTAAAGGTTAACAACTAAGGCTTAAAATAACTTATGACATAAAATAATGTAAAAGAAATGTTTAACTATAGATTTCTTATTTCATATAACAATTAGCATGACAATGAGTGATATTAAAAGGATAATTATTCCAGTTGATAATACCAAAGACTCCGAAAAGGCCGTGGAAAAAGGTGCTTATCTTGCAAAGTTGCTTGGAATTGAAGCAAAGATAATCACAGTAAATGACACACATCAGTTTATATCCTCTGTTATCTTGGAAGAAAAACTCAAGAAGGAAAGTCAGGCTTTTTTAGATAATTTTAAGAAAATTGCTGAAAAATTTGATGTAAAAATTGATACTCAGCTTATAAGTGGAAAGCCTGCAGAGGAAATTATAAATTTTGTAAAGGAAGATGACCTTCTCATAATGGCTCATCATGATAGGACTAAAGGTTTTGATAAAGCCATTGAAAAAAGTGTTTCAAAAGAAGTCGTGCAACGTGCACCTTGTTCGGTTTTTATCGTTAAATCAAAAAAAATAAATTAGAAGAAGAAAATTATTTTTTCTTCTTGTCTTTTTTATCGTCTTTTACTGTAAAATCTGCATCAACTGTGTTTTCATCGCCGCTTGGATGGCCTGACCATGATTCATCAGATGAGCCTGCTTGTTGTTGAGCTCCAGCGCCTGATGCTTGCTGCTGTTGTGCTTGTTGTTGCTGAGCTGCTTGCTGATAAATCTTAGTTGATACCTTTTGCATAACTTCTGATAAAGCATCTGTTTTTTCTTTGATTTTATCTGTATCATCACCAGCAAGTGCTTCTCTTAGTTCTTTTAATGCTGACTCTATTTCTTTTTTGTCTTCATCTGAAATTTTGTCTTTGAGCTCATCTAAGGTTTTTTGTGTGCTACTTACTAGCGCGTCTCCATTGTTTCTAATTTCTACTTTTTCTTTTCGTTTTTTGTCTTCTTCTTCGTGTTCTTCTGCTTCTTTTTTCATTCTT
The DNA here is from genome assembly GCA_964597365.1 of uncultured Thermoplasmatales archaeon. GTDB lineage: Archaea > Thermoplasmatota > E2 > DHVEG-1 > DHVEG-1 > CAZKUB01. The sequence continues at coordinate 17,559 of CAZQXW010000028.1, forward strand.
GAAATCTCGTCGTCAGATAGTTTTGTAGAACCAGTGATTCTAATACTTTGTTCTTTGCCTGTGCCTTTATCCTGTGCTTTTACATTTAGTATTCCATCTGCATCAATGTCAAAAGTGACTTCGATCTGTGGCAAGCCTCTTGGTGCTGGTAGTATCCCATCTAGATGGAAACGACCTAAGCTTTTGTTATCTGCAGCCATTGGTCTTTCGCCCTGAAGCACATTGATTTCAACACTAGTCTGATTGTCTGCTGCAGTGGAGAATACCTTACTCTTTTTTGTTGGAACTGTTGTATTTCTCTCAATTAGTGGTGTTGCAACGCCTCCAAGTGTTTCAATGCTTAATGTTAGAGGTGTTACATCTAAAAGAACTATGTCTTTTTCGACTTCACCCGAGAGAACTCCTGCTTGAATTGCAGCACCAATTGCTACACACTCCATCGGATCGACATCTCGTTTTGGTGGTTTTCCAAAGATTTCTTCTACTTTCTTTTTTACAAGAGGGATTCTTGTTGTTCCACCAACTAGTACAACATGGTCGATATCAGATGCTTTGAGTTTTGCATCTTTTAATGCTTGTTTACATGGTTTCTCGGTTTTGTCTACAATTCCACCTATAATTTCTTCGAATTTTGCACGTGTTAATTTAAGTTCAAGATGTTTTGGCTCATTATCAAGTACTGTAACATAAGGAAGATTGATTTCTGTCTGCATCGTAGATGAAAGTTCCATTTTTGCTTTTTCTGCAGCTTCAAGCAAACGTTGCAGTGATTTTGCATCTTTTCTTAAATCAATATCATGTTTTTTCTTAAATTCATCTGATAAAAAGTCCACTAATGCCTGGTCCATATCTGAACCACCGAGCTCAGTATCACCATTTGTGCTAAGTACTTCAAAGACACCTTCCCCTACTTCCATAAGGGTAATATCAAATGTACCGCCACCAAAATCATATACTGCGATTTTATGATCTCCTTTTTTGTCAAGACCATATGCAAGACTTGCAGCGGTCGGCTCATTTAGTATACGTTTTACAGTAAGCCCTGCAATTTTTCCAGCATCCTTTGTTGCTTGACGTTGATCATCATTAAAGTAAGCAGGTACTGTAATTACTGCTTCGGTGACTTTTTCACCTAAGAACTCTTCAGCATCTTTTTTGATTTTCTGTAGAATAAATGCACTGATTTGTTCGGGGCTATACGATTTACCATGTAGTTTTACTTTGTCTCCAGTGCCCATTTTTCTTTTTATTCTGTGTACTGTGCCTTCAGTATTTGTTACTGCTTGTCTTTTTGCAGGTTCACCCACTAGTTTTTCTCCATCTTTTGTAAAAGCTACAACTGATGGAAAATATGGTTGTCCTTCAGCACTCTTAATAATAGTTGGTTTACCAGCTTCCATTACGGCTACTTCGGAATTTGTAGTACCTAAATCAATTCCTATTATTTTTGCCATATTTTTTCACCTCATTAATTCTCATCTTTATTTTTTGCAACAATTACATGAGCAGGTCTCAGGAGTTTGCCTCCCAGAAGATAGCCTTTTTTGACCTCCTCAATAATTGTATTATCCTTACAATCATTTTTTTCAATCGTGGTTACCGCATGATGAAGGTTATGATTGAAACATTCACCTATGCATTTTATTGGTTTGATTTCTTCTTTTTCAAAGAATTTATTAATATTTTTAAGTAGTAACTTTAACCCTTCTTTTGGGTCTTTATCCTCATATGCTTTTTTTAATAATTCATGTAAATCTAATAGTTCTTCCAAATATTTTTTACGTGTTTCTTCCTCGCGGCATACTAACTCTTTTTGCATCCTTTTCTGGTAGTTTTGAAGCTCTGCGAGTGTTCTTAGTATTTTATCTTCTTTCTGTTTGAGTTCTTCTTTTAATTCTTCTATTTCTTTTTTTAGATTAGGTTCTTTTTTTCCTTCGTTTTTTTTCTTTTTATCTGTAGTTTTTTTATTTGTCATAACTCACCTGCCCAAAGTTTTAAAAAAAGAAAAAAGTGGAGGAAATTAGTTTTACATCATTCCTTCCATACCGGGTGGCATTCCACCCATTCCGCCTGGTGGCATTCCACCTGGTGGTGCACCGCCGCCACCGCCGCCTTTTGAGGCGATGACATCATCGATACGTAGTATCATGGTTGCTGCTTCGCTGCTTGCATCGATTTCTTGCATGCTTACGCGAAGTGGTTCTATGACATTGTTTTTTACCATGTCATCTACTTTCCCATATCCTACATTGATACCAAAATATTTCTTGCCTTTTTTATGGGCGCTTCTTATTTCTAGCATCATATCGATTGGATCAAGTCCAGCGTTTTCTGAAAGTGTTTTTGGGATGATTTCAATTGCGTTTGCAAATGCCTCTATTGCCATTTGTTCACGACCGCCAACACTTGGTGCATAGTCGCGTAGTCCCATAGATATTGCTGTTGCCATTGCACCGCCGCCTGGTGTCATTTTACCATCTTCAAGTGCTACTGACACAACACTTAATGCATCATGAAGACCACGTTCTAGTTCATCTACAACATGTTCGGTTGTACCTCGTATTAGTATGCTTACTGCTTTTGGATTTTTGCAGTCAATTACAAATGTCATTTTGTCGTCGCCGATTTTTCGCTCTTCAATGTTTCCAGCATGACCTAAGTCTTTGCTTGTAAGACTATCTAGGTTTCCTACAACATTTGCGCCAGTTGCTTTTGCAAGTTTTTCCATGTCTGATTTTTTAGCACGTCTTACTGTATAAATTCCTTCTTTTGCAAGGTAGTGTTGTGCTATGTCATCTACGCCTTTTTGACAGACTAGAACATTTGCTCCGCTTTTTTTGACTTTTGCAACCATCTTTTTGAGCATTCCTTCTTCTTCGTCTAAGAATGCTTGTAGTTGTGTTGGATCGTTTATTTGGATTCTTGCATCTACTTCTGTTTTTTTGACTTCAAATGCTGCATTTATAAGTGCTATTTTTGCGTTTTTTACATGTTTTGGCATTCCCTCATGCACTCGTTCTTTGTCAAGGATTATGCCTTGTATGATTTCTGTGTTTGCAATTCCGCCACCTTGTTTCTTTTGGATTTGGATGTTGTCTAAATCTACAACGGTTTTGTTTCCTCTTTTTTCTGCAACGCTTGTTACTGCATCGACTACTACATCTGCAAGTATGTCTTTCTCAGCGCTTGCTGATTTGCTTGCCATTGATGTTATTGCAATGTTTCTTAGTGTTTTTTTGTCGCCTGGTTTTATTGTTATTGCGTGTTTGTTCAAAATTTCCTTTGCTTTTACTGCTGCAAGTTTGTATCCACCGCAGATTACTGTTGGGTGAATGTTTTGTTCGAGTAGTTCTCCTGCTGATTTTAAAAGTTCTCCAGTAAGTACTACTGCACTTGTTGTTCCATCTCCACATTCTTCATCTTGAGATTTTGCAACTTCGACAATCATTTTTGCAGCTGGGTGCTCGACGTCTATTTCTTTTAAAATTGTTGCTCCATCATTTGTTACAACTACATCGCCCATTGAGTCAACAAGCATTTTGTCCATTCCTTTTGGACCTAATGTTGATTTTACTGCGTCTGATATTGCTCTTGCTGCCATTATGTTGTTGCTTTGTGCTCCTTTGCCTCTTTCTCTTTTTGTACCTTCTTTCAATACAATTATTGGTTGTTGGCCTCCAGCCATCATAAATTTCTTTGCCTCCTTATTATTTATACTAATTTGAAGAAACGCTATACAAACACTTCTATATAAATTTAACGGTCTAGGCCAGTAGTTCCGAAAGTACTTGAAAACAAGAGAAATAACGGATGTAAATTGGATATAAAAATCTTTTCAACAGAAGAACTTAACTGAAAACATGAAATCTAACCCTAATAGTTAGTAAATATTACATAAAACGCTATATTTTAACATAGTTTACACTAATAAAATCATAAAGAATAATAATCAAAAATCAAGATGATTGTTAACCTCCAGGATCAATAGTATATAGAATAGTTCCAAATAATTTTGAAGTCAACAAATGGTCTTTTTCAACTATTCCATGTAATGATAACCACAAGAGAATATCAGCAAGTATCCAAAGGTTATAAAGTAATACTGAGAACATAAAGTAGAATAGTCGGATGAGGTAGTTTTTAGATGTAGTTTTAGGTAGGAACGAGTGTTTTTTCATTCGGTAACTGGTTTCAATACCCCATCGTTTACCATACAGATAAAAAAGTCTTTCTGCAAGGTTTACATCGTTTTCATCAAAACTCATATTGGTTGCAAACGCTCTTTTAACAACCTCGCCATCATCATTTTCTTCTTCGACCACTACCAGGTTAAACTTTGTATCTTTCATTGGAAAATCATTAACAACTGTGGGTGAACCTGCTATCTCTAACACTTTTTTAACCGTGGTTATTTTTGTTGCAGGCATCAAATATTTTAGATGAAGTTTTTGGAAAACTTTAAGTGATTTAGCATCAAAAAATCCTCGATCAATATACACTCTTTTGATTCGTATTCGTTTTAATGCAAATCTTAGGAGTTTGTTGAGGATTTCTTCCTTTCTATCAAATGGACCAACAGGTAGCGCGAGTAGGGTGAATCTTTTTCCTGCTTCAACAATATTTATTGTTGCAAATTTGTAACACTTACTTGTTCCACGATCTGGTTCCTTTCCCACAATCATTGGTGTATTTCGATCTCCATAATAGTACCATTCTGTGTAGTCAATTGCGACATCATAGGGTTTTCTTTTATCGAATGTGTTGGTCTGTAGGTTCATATTCCAAACTATTTCAAAAAGAGATAGGAATAAACGGTTGAGTTTGTCACGATTCCCATATTTCTTCAAATGATAAAGAAGGGTATCAGCATCAGGGTTTTTCATTCCTTGTAATTGTTTGAATGTTTTACTACCGTTTTCAGCGAAATCCCGAGTTTGTGCCATATGGATCATCATGTTGATGTACTGGTTTTTACTGTAAACAGTGTTATGGTTTAAGTTGAGATTAATAAATGGTGAAAAACGTTTCTTGAATGTTTTACAGATTTGCTTTGATTTCTTATCCAAGATTATTTTCTGATTTCGTTTTTGTGTTTTCTTTTTTGGTGGATCTGGTTTGAATAGTTTTAAATCAAGGAGTATTCCAAATTTTTCAGATATTTGTTCTATAGTTTTTGTTATGTATTCCAGTAGTTGTTTGTCTTCAATTTTTAGTATATGATTTTGGAAGTATCCTATGGTTCTTCTATCTGGAATCTCTGTAAATCCAAGTTGTAGTGCTTCTTCGTAATGGTTTTTGAGATATTGTATGGTTTGTTTTTGATATTTTATTCCTTTAAGATTTTTAAAAAGAAGAAGTTTGTATAGTGAATTGTATGAGTATCTTATTTTCCGGTATTCTATGTTTTTGTTTTTTGGCAGGTTTATTTTTTCCAGGAAATCAGCTATCTTAATCTGTTTTTGTTTGTTGAATAGTTCGAATGTGTTATATATCTCCTTTTCAATTTTAATTTTGGGGATATCTTGTTTAGTTGTATCCATTCAAGACCCATTTCAGTATTATAGTATTATAGTAGTATGTAATACTAATATATAAATGTATCTTTACATAAAGCGATAAATTTATAAATTTATAATACTTTGAAGAAAATGTGGCCAGAAAAACAACAAGTATTAAAATTGATTCAGAACTCTGGAAAGCAGTTAAGAAAAAATGTATCGATAGAGACCAGGATATCAGCGATTATATAGAAGAACTAGTTAGAAAAGATTTAAAATGAGTCTTTTAATTGCTATACTGCTTTGCCTATGAATTTATTTCATTTTTTAAATCAAATAAATCTAAGTTAAGTTTAAATATTACTATAATATTACTGTATTATACTATAATATTATGGTGAATTTTATGTGTGATTGTAATTGTCAACCAAATCCATTAAAAAAATATGTCAGTGCTCTTCACTGCCCTACAAGATGGATTATAATCAGATTTATCGGAGAAGAGAAAAAAAGCACTAAAGAAA
>CAZQXW010000029.1:0-16729 GCA_964597365.1 uncultured Thermoplasmatales archaeon
TTTTAAACTATTCCTTTAACAGCAGTGGCACAGCCCTTACATATTTTTTTTGTTTCACCATTTACTTCAAATTCATGAATATCATCAAGACCATGCTCTTCGCCACATATTGGACATGTATATTTTTCTAATTTAATCTTTAATACCTCCCTTATAATTCTAACCAAAACATATGGTTCATGTTTTATTAGGGTTTGTATTCATCAATTTTTTTACTTGCGATCTTGCTTGTAATATTAAAATAAAGAAAAACAACAAGCAATTCTATTCCAAAGATTAAAAGGAAATAAAAAAAAGTAGAACCTAATATAAACCAATCAGCGATTTTTGTAAAATCAAAACCATAGGTTATAAAAATAGAACCCATGAAAGGTATAAACATTCCAATGATTACAAGCAAAAGTATTCCGGCAAGGTCTCTGTGTTTTCCCATAATTGAAACCAGATAAGATATTTTCTAATAAAAACTATTTCATTATTTTATTTCCAATAATTGCGTTTTGCCCAATGCAGATACCGCCATCTCCATTTGCAACTCGGTTATGAACAAGTAAGTTAAGACCTGCTTTTTGGACCTTCGATTCAACCATCTCAGTAATTGGGATATTATATGCAACTCCTCCAGAAAGACCCACACTTTTAATGCCTTTATCTTTTGCATAATCTATTGCACTATCTGAAAGATCATCTATAATTGTTTTAACAAATGAATACGCATAATCTGCTTTGTCTTTTTCAGACAGGGGTTTTTTAATCATTTCGTCAAGTTGTCTAAACAAATCAACAGTTCCAATAACACCTTTGGAAATATTTGGATCTAAAGAATACTTTGCACTCCCTTCTGCTAAATATTTCTCAAGCTTCATCGCAGGCTCACCATCATAGGTTCTAGTACAACAAACACCAAGGTAGCAAGACAAAGCATCTAAAACGCGGCCCATACTACTACTCAAGGGAGATTTGTCCATCAATTTAGAAAGAACTTTCGCCTCACCTTCTTCGAAGAATAATTCTTTTCCAAATTTCTTAAAAATTGCAAATACTAGACGTCTTGGATCATGTGTTGCCATATCACCTCCAAGAAGAGGAATATATTCAAGATGTCCAATTCTTTTGTATTCCTCAAAGTTAGAATAAAAAACTTCCCCACCCCAAAAATGTCCATCATCACCATAACCTAGACCATCAAGTGCTAATACAACACTTTCGTCAACATTATTGTCAACTAGAAGCGACGCTGCATGAGCCCAATGATGCTGCACATCAAATAAAGGCGAGGAAAACTCATCAGAAAACATCTTTGCAACTTTTCTAGTATCATAACCAGGATGAAGGTCTTCAACTATTGCATCTACCTGGTTTTTATCCAATGTGAGTCTCATGATATGTCTTAATGATTCTTCCAAGAACTCAAGGGTTGAATAGTACTTTGAATTACCAATATATTGTGTTGCAAAAATGTTTTTATCTGAAGAAAAAGCACCACATACGTTTTCACCAGCACCGACACTTAAAACATGTTTATTATAACTCACAGGAAGAGGATCTGGCACATAACCGCGGGATTTTCTCAAAAAGAAAATATTGTTTTTCCATAACCTTAGAACTGAATCATCAACCCTATTTGGAATCTTTCTATTATGAAGCAGGTAATAATCTGCTTTTATCGAAAAAGCCTCATCATCACCTGTAATCATCGCCTCACCCGGAACATTTGCAGATGTCATTACAAGTGCTTCTTTTGAAAGAAAATTAAATAATAAATGATGAAGGCCCGTATAAGGTAAAAAAAGCCCTATTCTATCAAGACCAGGTGACGCTTCTTCTAATTTTTTCTTTTCTAAAAGAACTATAGGTTTTGCATTTGATGTAAGCATTTCTTTTTCTTGAGGGTTAATATTTGCATATTTTTCTGCAACCTTGAGGTCTTTGACCATCACTGCAAATGCTTTCTGAGGACGGTTATACCATTTTCTAAAACGAGCAATTTCATCAAGACTGCAGCAGAGATGCATTCCACCCCATGATTTTATAACACCAATCTTTCCAGAGTTGATGTGTTCTGCAAAGTTTTTAATTGCATCTTTTGAACCTAAGTTTTTTTTGTTTTTATCATACAAAGTATAATGTGGTCCACACTTGGGACAAGAAATAGTCTGAGCATGATATCTTTTGTTCAAGGGATCTTTGTATTCCTTCTGACAACTCTCACATAAAGTAAACTCATCCATACTGGTTCTTTCTCGATCGTAAGGAACGTCTTTTATGAGACTGTATCTTGCACCACAAACTGTACAGTTTGTAAATGGGAAAAAATATCTTTTGTTTGACTTATCAAATAATTCCTCCAGGCAACTATCGCATATTCCAACATCAGAAGGAATTTGCGATTGTCTTGTACCTTTAGTGCTGTGGAGTATTTTAAAATCTTTAAAATTGCGTTTGTCAGGATGTTTTTGTATTTCTGTGATTTTTGCAATAGAAGGCAGGCTTTTTTTTACTTGTCTTATGAACTCATCTTCACATCTATCAATTACTACTTCTACTTCTGAACCTTTATTTAGAACATAACCCGACAGATCCATATCTTTTGCTATGCGATAGATTGTGGGTCGAAAACCTACTCCTTGTACTATTCCTTTAAAGACAAGTTTCATTTTTATTCAACAATAAGGTCCTTAGAATATGGGTCTGCATCTGAAAGCAAGAACTCATCGCTCATGCTAATACATTTTACAGGACAAATGTCATTGCATTGACTGCAGAAACAACAACGAGAAAGATAGAATTTGACCTTTTTTTCTTTTTCCTTGAATTCTATCGCGCCACATGGGCAGACCTTTATGCATAATTTGCATCCGATACATTTTTCAGTATCATATACAATTTTGCCACGAAAACCTTCAGGAGTTGGGACTGGTGGATTGATTTTTGCTTTTCCCTCTGCTACATCTGCAAGATACTTTGTAGTATTATTTGGCTGATACTTTGCTGGAAACTTATTTGTCCATGGTTTTTTGAATAATTGTTTTAGGACTGGACCTAGCATACTAAATCCCATTAGCGCATCATCCTCCTAGTCTTCATAATGCTTAACTCATGAAGTTGTTCTTTATTTAGCATATATTTTTTGCTAGTCGCATTGTTTACAACAGCGACACGATTTGTACAACTCATACATGGATCGGTACTAGCTGCAACTATTGGAATATCTGCTATTTGATCTCCTTTTAGCATTGGTATCCATGGAAGGATATTTGCATATGTTGAAGCACGTACCTTCCAAGTAAATGGAGACTCGGATTTACCATCGAATTTGACATAGTGAATAACCTCCCCACGGGGCGCTTCATCTCTTCCCACGCCTTCTCCTTCAGTCTTTTTAATGTAATTAAGAAGCTTTGGAATCTTAGGTTCTGATACAAGTTCTCCTGCTGGCATCTCATCTATTGCTTTTGCCATAAGTTCAACACTTTGTTTAACCTCGAGAAGCCTTACAATAATTCTATCGTATACATCACCATTTACTTCACCTGTTAAAAGGTCAGGAGTAATATAATCCACACCTAAATCACTATAAGCAGCATAAGGTTGATCTACACGTACATCTTTTTTTACTCCACTTGCGCGAGTTGTAGGTCCTACCGCACAGAGTCTAAGGGCATCTTCATATGTTAAAACACCGCAACCTTTGCTTCGCATTTTAACTGTTTTATCATCTAAAAAAGCGTGTGCAAGTTTTTTGTATCCTTCTAAAAGGTATTCAAGAGTCTCGTTTATTTTTTTGTGGTGTTCAGGTTTAATATCGCGCCTTACTCCACCTATTGTAAGAATTGCTTTGGTTACACGATTACCTGTAAGGTACTCAATTAAATCAAGTACTTTTTCTCTAATCTCCCAAGTCAAAAACAAAACCGTGTCAAATCCTATTTCATGAGCTGCAACTCCTGCCCAGAGAAGATGAGATGCAATACGCTCCATTTCACCATGGACAACGCGGATATAATCAGCACGCTCAGGAACTTCAATATCACAAGCATTTTCAACAGCACGGCAAAATGCCATGGGATGAACAAAACTGCAGATTCCACAAATACGCTCTGCAAGATAGATAATTTGAATCGGGTTTCTTCTCATACCTGTCCACTCAATTGCACGATGGACATGGCCAAGCTCTACGTCGACATCTACGATTTTTTCACCATCAATATCAAACTTGAACATAACAGGTTCTTTGAGTGCAGGATGAATAGGTCCAATTGGAACTTGGTAAGTAGTTTGTTTGAGTTCTTTGCTCATTTTCTATTAACCTCCTCATGAAGATTTTTGTACAATTTTTCAATTGCTTTTTTGGTTTCTTCGTCTTTTCTCCAAGGATAAACATTTTCTGGGAAGTCGTCAGGTAAAAATAATCTTCTACTGTCAGGGATTCCAAGTACTTTAATGCCCAGCATCTCTTGTTTTTCACGCTCTGTTATAAGTGCTCCAGGGATCCAGTCACATATTGTCTCTATCTCTGGTTTTGATTTTGGAAGATCAACTTCTATGTTTAAAGATAGTTCTTCTAGAGGATTTCCATAGTAAATTGAAAAGTTGTACACAAGTTCTATTGTTTTTCCAAGATCGTTTCCACAAACAACAGCAAGATGTGGGTAAGTAAGATTGCACAGATGTTTGACAAGATCTTTAAAGACAGATTTGTCAATTTTCATCCAGATATTTACAAATTCTTTTTTCTTCAGGCCTGTTGCACGGCGTTTTATTTCAGCGCTTTTGATTTTGGTTTTAAATTCGTCTTTGAAGTATTTGACAACCTCTTCAGGGCTTAGAATCTTCCCTTGTTTTTTTGCAGTCTTTTTTGCACTCATTTCTTACCCTCCAATGTCTCAAGTTTTGTCCAAGCCTTTGCAACGGCATGAATGATATTTTCCGGTCGTGGCGGACAACCGATAACGTGAATGTCAACTGGCAATACGTCCTGTATTGGGCCTACTAAGTTGTATGATTCATAAAAAACATCGCCTGTGTTTCCACAGTTTCCAACAGCAATCACTACTTTTGGATCGGGCATCTGATCATATACTCTTTTTACTCTATCTACCTGCTGACGGGTCACAGGGCCTGTAATCAATAAAGCATCTGCATGACGTGGTGTACCCACTAGTTTTATTCCGAAACGCTCTACATCATATCGAGGACAAAGAGCTGCAACAATTTCTATGTCACATCCATTACATGAACCGCTGTTACAATGGTATACCCATAATGCTTTTTTAAATGACTTTGGAAGTCCTTTTGCCATAAAATAAATGCCTCCGCAAATCTAACAATATACGCTTAGTTTCGTGTTCTGGTAATCCTAAGTACTATTTAAAAATTTATGTTAAAAAATAAAAGATAATTTTAATTTATAAGGTTATCTGCACTATAATATTCATGGCGATAAGAAAAACGAAGAAAAAAATACTAAAAAGTGCTGTAAAAAATGTTGCTTTTGGGTTTTTAATACTCCCATAAATAAACATGAGAATTCCAATAACCAGAGAAAAAACAGAGAGTATAAAAAACATCAAGAATCCGAAATAAGGAACAAATATTAATAAAAACATAACGAGGCTTATTAAGCCAAGTACAAGAAAAGCGATTTTAAAACCAATATCAAAAAGTTTTGATACTTCTTTATTTTTTATTGGTTTTTCAACAAATTTTTCATTTATTTTTAAAACAAAGCACATCACAAACACAAAGAAGATGCTTAGAAAATTACAAAATCCTAGCAAAATGAATTTCTTATAATCTGGATTATTTTTTCTATAGACAATAAAAGCAGAGCCAATACTTGCAAGAATTGAACATAATATAAAAACCAAAATTATAAACCATAATGCATTGTTTTTAATGAATTTTGCATTTTGTACATCTAAGGGTTCTTTGTTTTCGATATAAAGATCCTCTGAAAAATCATTCGACTCTGTGTTTATTTTAATCTCAGTATAAGAGCTATCATCTGTGTAATAGTGCGTACTCATACCGCTGTATGTGTTTTTTGGTGTGACGTGACCATTTACCTGAAGTAAAATTGGTATTTTTTTCTCACCATATATGCTTGTAAGTTTCATTGGATAATAAATATCATTTGTTGGAAATTCTACTGATATTCCAAGTATATGAAATGGTTCTCCATAGCCATAATACCAGTAATAATAATCTTCAGGATTATCCATTGCTTGTTCTTTAAATTCATCTATATCAGATATCCAAGATACAACAAAACAAAAATCTTCACCAACATATTCTTCAATAAGTTCCATTGCATCAGAATCAAGTGTTATATTTTTGCTTTCAAGATAATTATTTATTGCATTGGTATTGTTTTTATCATTTGCTGAAATAAGTTGAGAGGTAAAGCCCATCTTTTCTGCAGTTTCATGAATCGTTATATCGTTATAATCCTCCTTGGCGTGCCCCATTGCATATGAGAACATATAAAGTGAAAAGAAAGGCACCATTGAAAGATAAGCTTGTGAAAAACTAAGGAGCATAAAGCTATCTGAAATGTCTTGTTTAGCCTCGTCTCTGATATCTCGATAGCCGCCATAATAAAAATCGATATCCTCAGTTATACCAATATCAATATTGTTTGGATCTCCGGGTATTGGAAATATCCAAAAAGCCTCATCTTCAGAGAGACTGCTGTTTTTAATATCAATTACAAGCGTTAGATTTTCAATTCCATTTTCATATTTTATTAGACCTATTTGTTTTTCTTCATAGATATGTATCCATTCTTCAACAGTTGGAATGAAAACACAGCCGTCTGCAGAAACAGCAGGCGATAATGTTGGTACTACTAACAGAATTGAAAAAATCAGCATTATTTTAATAATATTCTTTTTACCCATCCTGATAAAAGAATCAGATAGTTGCATAAAAATTTTTTTAACAAATACGAGGTACAGGATCCCCGATTGGTTTGTGAAGGTTTCTTTTTCCGCCAACTGATGTTTCTAAGACGACACCTTTTATCTTATTTGTTGCCTCGCCTATTATCGCCGCATTTTTGCCCAAAGGATGTTTTTTGATTTCTGCGAGTACTTTTTCTGCTTTTTCTGCCACTACACCAAGAACCACTTTTCCTTCGTTTCCAATTTCAAGTGGGTCTATTCCTAGCATATCACAAGCAGATTTTACTCCACCAGGTATTGGTATTTTTTCTTCATTGAGGATAATTCCTACATCTGATTTTTCAGCGAACTCATTTACAGTGTTTGCAAGTCCTCCACGTGTTGGGTCTTTTGCAGAGACTATCCCACCTACTTTTAGTGCTTTTTCCATTAGCTCATTTACTGGTGCTACATCGGATTTGATTTTTGTTTCAAATCCATATCCTTCCCGATAAGACATAAGTGCTATTCCATGTTCACCTATGTTGCCTGAAATAATTATTTTGTCTCCAGATTCGATGTTTGAGTCAACTAGCCAATTTGATTTGTGTTCTCTGTATTTTTTAACTTCTCTGAAGTTGTCATCCAAAAGTTTTGTTCTTTTACCGATACCGCTCGTGTTTATCATGAATTCTTGAATTGCTCCTTTTTCAACAACTTTTGTGTCTCCTGTTACAATTGGTACTTTTGCTTTTTTTGAAGTTGTTGCAATGCTTTTGACAATTCTTTCAAAAACTTCTTCGCCAAGGCCTTCTTCGATGATAAATCCTAAAGATAGAGCTATTGGTTTTGCACCCATAACGGAGATATCATTTACAGTACCTGCAACTGCAAGGCTTCCAAGGTCCCCACCTGGAAAAATAATTGGTGTGATTGTGTGAGAGTCTGTGCTGAAAACTATGTCATCTATTACTGCTGAGTCATCAAGCATAGAAAGATTTACTTCGCCTTTTTTTGTTTCTTTTCCAAAGTATTTTAAGATTTTTTCTTTGACGAGTTTGTCCATTTGTTCTCCACCGGCACCTTGTGCCAGTTTAATGTTTTTTGACATAAATTTTCTAAAAAAAGCCATGTAAAACCCTTATTTATAACCTATGTCAAGTTTCTAGGTTTTTTAAAGGAATAGATTTAAATATATGCTAGATTATTTTGTAATGCTTAAGAATTACAAATGTAATTGTTTAAGCTTAACGCGATATAGCGTGGATGATGGGATGCGTGTAGATAAGCGGTTAGTGATAATACCAGTTTTGCTTATTGTTTTAAGCATGGTAGTTGCAACTCAATATGCAACAACTCAAGTTGGGTATTCTTTTAGTATAGTTCACCCGAGCAATGCAGATATTAGATATGTAGCATGTGATTATGCTGGAGATGGAATAAGATTATTAAGGGTTGCAGGTGACAATTCATCAACTGATAATACTCTTACACTATCTTTTGGAAATTTAACTATGGGAGTTATAAAAACATATTCTGCAGCCTTTGCAATAGTAAACGAAGAGTCTTTTGCAATAAATATAACACATGTAACTGCAAACCTAACAACAGGTAGCTATGACAACATGCTCATTTGGTTGCACGGGGATGGTAGCATAATGGCCACAGATGACCCTTCAGCAGTCCTTGCATACAATAATGGTACAGAACTATACGACGTTGACGACACGATATGGCCACTGGCGAGAGGGGATAGAAATGCAAACACCATGACAACAAATGCAAGTAGCAGCAGTTCTGCAGATACCAACCTTAGCACACCATGGGATGAAACAGCACACGTTCGTTATTGTAACAATATAAGTGGAAACAATGAGCAAGCTGTTTCTGTGGGCGTTGGAGGTAGAACCGTGAATACAGCCTCTGATTTTGTATGGGTACAAGTAGCAATAGACCTTACAGATTCAGTAAATGAGAGTACTGTAGCAGGTACTATCAGTTTTCATTTCGAAGCTGGTACACATTATGGTGAAGGATGAGTTTTTGGGGTATAGTTGTGTTTAAAGAAATTATAAATCAAAAAAGAGTAAAAAACAAATGGGTTTACTTTACGATATTCTCCCTAACACTCTTATTCTTGCAAAGCCTCTTATTTGTAGACACTGTAAAAGCAGAGGGAGAACCTATAATAATCAGTGTAACTCCATCAAATATGAATTACTGGGTTTCTTTAAATCCAACTCTAAGTGCAAATATTTCTGACTCTCAAGCAAATCTTGAAAATATAACTTTTAAAACAAATGCGACAGGTTCATGGACGCGCATAGGATACAACCACACATTAACCAACGGAACCTATACACAAACAACAACCAACATGAACCAATACAATACAACTTATTACTGGAGCATAAACATAACAGACTCTGAAGGCCACTGGACTAACAACACATATAAGATTAGGACAATCAAAAAATTTAGTTGGTGGAATTCCTCATGGGAATACTCAAAACAACTCAATATCTCAAATCCAAATGAAAATAGAACACAGATACGGCTAAAAATATTCAAAGAAGATGGATATGACGACATATCAAATGGCATAATTGATTGTGACGGGCATTGTAATGACAATTTTTCTGATATCCGGTTCGCTAGTTTAGATGCAGTAGAACTACCTTATTGGATAGAGGAAAATGGAACACTCAATGGAGACCATTGGGCAATAGTGTGGATTAAGCTTCCTTCTAACGATGGAAGTATTAATGTTTATTATGGAAAAGAAGACTCAACTTCAACTAGTAACGCAAATTCTACATGGTTGTGGTATGAAGAGTGGGGCACAGATCATACATCAGAATATACAAACAAAAGTATTGAAACCAAACCCGGACATTATATATGCGGGCACTATAACTTAACAGCAATCACATGCAACGAAATCAGATATATAACAAAAATCAATTTTAAAGATTGGTCTGTTCGTAAGGTTGATACAAGAGAGCCTTATTTCGGATTTGGGATGTCAAACTCATGGGATAATACATGGTATTCTTCAGATCAAATAGCAATAGATTTTAGCCCTTCCAAGAAAAATGGTGCAGATGCCGCTGAAACTATTTTGCCATATAGGATACATGTAATAAACGACGATGAGGAACAATCCGCAGAATGGGAAACAATGAATTTTTCTCCAGAAAACTGGTACAAAGCAGAGTTTACATATAATTCAACTAGCGTTAGTTTTGATTTATACAACAACGACCGTTCAACAAGAATCAACTCGCATACTTTAGAAGGTATTTCAACCCCTGAAAGTCTTTCTTATAATTATTATGTAGAAAACGGAGATAATGTATGGGGCGAAACTTATTGGGATTATATAAGTGGAGAAAATTGCCTAAAATATGGTTCAGGATACTATAATGAAACTGGAAGAGGATATATATACACCCCTTGGACCTGTATTGGAACATACTGCTCATCAGAACCCACCTGGAGTAACTTGGGGGATGAAATACATAAAGACTATCCTCATCTCTCATCCCCCTCTCCAACTAACTGCTCAGACTCTGTTGTACTAAATCCTCAATTAGCAATAACGGTCTCAGATATGAATGGCGATCTTTCAAATATTACGTTTAGAACAAATGCAACAGGCTCATGGACGGATATAGGATACAATTCAACATCAAACAATGGAACCTATTACCAAACAGCAACAAATATGAACACTTTTGGAACTAAATATTACTGGAGCATAAATGCAACAGATTCAGAAGGCCATTGGACTAATGAGACGTTTTATTTTACAACAAATTATCAGCCCAATATAACTAATCCAAATCCTTCAAATGAGTCTTCTGAAACGGGTCTAAATCCTATTTGCAATGTAACTGTTGACGATGCAGATGGCGATCTATTAACAGTAAGATTCTATGAAAATACAACAGGCAGCTGGGTCTTACAACAAACAACATCTGATGTAAATACTTCAAGCTCTAGTCAAAATGTTATATGGAATAACTATAGCAATGCCAGCTCCTCAGGAGAGACGTACTGGTGGAAAGTAAATGTTACAGATAATAATGGAGGATACAATGAAGAAATATTCTCATTTAGCACAGGATATATTGCAAATCCTGCTCCTTCAAATAATTCCTGTAATCAAACTCTAACACCCGTATGTAATGTAACTGTCTCTAACTTAGGAAATAGCAATTTAACTGTAGAATTTTATGAAAACACAACAGGCAGCTGGGTCTTACAACAAACAAATTCCAGCATTAATGCATCAAATCCGACAAATATTGTGTGGAACTGTTATACAAATGCCTCACAATATAACACCACCTATTGGTGGAAAGTAAATGTTTCAGATGAGGAAGGAAACTGCGAAGAAGCTGTGTATAATTTTAAAACAAATGCACTTCCCACAATAGCTTTAGCATATCCTTCCCCAAATGGAACAACCGATATCAGGATGGATTTGGCATGCCAAGTTTGGGTTAATGATTCAGATGGAGGTTCTCTATCAGTATGCTGGTACGAAAACTCAACAGGAACTTGGACTTTAAGAAATAGGACATCTAATTCTGCTGCAAACTCCTTATTAAGTTATAGTTTTAACGAGTTTAGCAACAACTTAACTACTTATTACTGGAAAGTATCGGCTAATGATAGTATAAACAATGTTTCAAAGTACTATTACTTTACAACCCAAGAAAACTATGTACCAATTTTATCTGGATTAAGCCCGAGTAACTCCTCAGAGGATGTATCTCTCGAGCTATCCTCACTTAGTTTAACAATTTATGACTACAATAATGATACACTAAACTGGACTATACAAACCTCACCTGATATAGGAAGCAGTAGTGGAACAAACAATAACAGCACATCTATTACATGTAGCGTTTCAGGTCTTTCAGAAGAAACTACGTATTATTGGTTCGTAAATGTCTCCGATGGTACAGACTGGACAAATAGAACATATCATTTTGAAACAGAAGAAGACGAAAGCAACAATAATGATGGCAATACTCCAGGTGGAAGCAGCCCTGCATTCTTTCCACCTCCTCCACAACAAAATAGTGAAGAAAACCAAACAACTACAAACCAAGTAGAAGAAATGTTTAATATTTCTCTCGAGGAGGAATTTTACGCAACAGATGAAAATCAAGACGGCGAAAATGACACATTAAATGACCCAAATAACATACTATCACTTGTAAGATATATCACTCTAGACGGTCATCCTTCATTTCTGATTTCTGTAAACGACGACCTTAATGATTTATTTTTATGGGACACAATTGACGATGAGATTTATTTAGTAACATACAACCTTGGTTCGAACTCAGAGCCAATTATAGATGAAGAAAATGATACAATTACAATAAATCTAACAATACAAAAAAACAACTGGGTATACATACAAACAAATGATCCTTACCCAAACAACCCTAATCTAGTTGTAACTAATCAAAACCATGAAGAAATATCATCTAGTAGAATCTGGAGAGAAAACAACAAGATATACATACTAGACGACCCAACCGTCGTATACTATCTCATATACACGAGTCAAAACTTCCTATTTGATGTCGAGCTTACTCTCACACCTACAACATCTACAAATGAAGAGAATATAACAGCAATAATAAATCTCATAAATGTAGGAGAAACCGGCCTTGTAAACGCAACATTAGAACACATAATTAAAAAAGACAACATGACAATATGGACTCAAACGGACAACATAAGCATAGCGGGTTCAAAAACATATACGAAGAATATACACACAGAAAACTTCGAATCTGGAACGTACACATATACTGTAACACATTACTATGGAGATGACCAGAGTGCGAAAGCAGAAACTGAATTTACAATAAATCAAAACACAAAACCGGAAGAAAATAAAAGTGATAACACAGCAATTTATGTAATAATATGTGTAATTTCTATATTGATTTTTATCATCATACTCTTCAAAACTAAGATACTTTATTTTGAGAAGAAAAAATAACAATAAGATTTATCTATAATTTATAGTTCCAATGCCTTAGATGATTTACAACATAATTTCACAACTATTCGGTCGAACCCCAAATATTCATGATATAGTAATTGCAATTGTAAGCTTTCTTTTCGCATTTATCTTATTGCCGCAATTAAGAGATGTGCACAGAGAAGGAACTGTTTTAAACCTATATACTGCAAGTCTTACAACAATAGGTTTGATAGTACTTACAATAAATTTTTACATAATGGGTTTTTGGATTAGCTTTGCAGCAGATTTTTTCAACTCAGTAGTTTGGGGGCTTCTATTTGTTTTCTCAATTAAGAATTTAAAAAAGAGAAAAAATTAGGATAGATATTTTTCCAATAAAAGCTTATAAATCTCTGGTTTTGCGTTTTTCTTAATCATTTTAGGATCGGTGATAAGTGCTCCTTCAAGTGCATTTTTACATCCGCAGAACCGATCATAGTTTATTTTAGGAACAAGGTTTTTAAGAATATTTGCAAGGTTTTTATCATTCTTTTTAAGTGTCTCAATAACTGAAGTCACCGTTACATCTTCTTCACATTCATACCAGCAATCATAATCTGTAACAGTAAGAATGCCTGCCATGCACATCTCTGCTTCACGTGCTAGTTTTGCTTCAGGTGCAAGAGTCATACCAATTACATCTACATTCCATGAGCGGTATAGTTTTGATTCTGCTCTTGTCGAAAACTGTGGACCCTCCATTGAAATATAGGTCCCCATGTGAACATCGATATCTAAATTTTCTTCGATAGTGTCTTCAACCAAATCATTTAGTTTTTCACAAAAAGGATCTGCAAATGCGACATGGGCAACAATTCCATCTTCAAAGAATGTTGTAGGACGTTTGAATGAACGATCAATCAGTTGATCTGCTATTACAAAATCGCCAGGTTTTATCCTTTTTCTAAGGCTCCCAACCGCAGCAGTTGATACCAAATACTCTACTCCGCACTCTTTTAAAGCAAAAATGTTTGCCCGGTTGTTTACCTGATGGGGAGGATATACATGTCCTTTGCCGTGTCTTGGTAAGAAAGCCACTTCGGTATCCTCGATTTTTCCAATAGTAACTTTACTTGAGGGTTTTCCAAAAGGAGTCTCTATTTCTATTTCTTCTTTGTCTTTTAAGATACCCATTTTGTATAATCCGCTTCCGCCAATAATTCCAATTTTTACTGCCATATATCCTTTTGCGAATAGAAATAACTAAAAAAGCTTTTTGCTTACCCATATAACGCTTATTTGGGGTGAAAAAAGTTATGACAGAGTCGATAAAAGCAAAAATTAGAACAATTCAACATTGGCCAAAAAAAGGGATTATGTTTCGAGACATTACAACACTTATAAAAGATCCAGAGGGTTTGAAGGAAACAATAGATTTATTATATGAGCGTTATAAGGATAAAAAAATCGACAAAGTAGTAGGTATCGAAAGTCGTGGTTTTATTTTTGGTGCACCTCTCGCATATTTACTTGGAACAGGTTTTGTACCAGTTAGAAAACCTGGAAAACTTCCTGCAGAATGTGTATCTGAGGAATATACTCTAGAGTATGGAACAGATAAAATAGAGATACACAAAGATGCGATTGAAAAAGACGATAGGATATTAATTGTAGATGATCTTCTTGCAACTGGGGGTACCATGTCTGCTGCAAGAAATCTTATCAAAAAACTTGGTGGAAAAGTAGTAGAATGTGCATTTATCGTAGATTTAATAGATCTTAAGGGAAGAGACAAATTAGTAGGGGAGAGTATTTATTCAATAGTAGAGTTTGAAGGAGAATAAAATAAGAGTATGAAAAAATTAGTTAGTCAGTTTAGATGTTCTAATTGTAAAACTCCTATACTAAATGCATTAAAAGAAGAATGCCCTAAATGTGGTAAGAGGCTTATTACAACTCACTTATCTGAAGGGATAAGGCTTCTTATAATAGCGACCTTTCTTGCAATTATAATGATTACAGGAATGATGTTTTTTGATGGGAGATATGATAATCCTGTTGTGACAATAGCAAGTATTTCTTTGGTTTCAATAATTCTCGGAGGAGTGATAGTTGTCCTTTATATAAAAAACAAAAGACGCCTTGAAAAGGACAAGGAATTCGTTGGAACAGGCATGACTGCAGAGCTTGAGAGACATTTGACATATATCGATGATTCATCAATAAACAAGAAAAAACTGATTATTGCGCCTGGGCTGACACTTGCAGTTATTGCAGTTGTAATGAGTATGCTTTTTATTGATCTAGGTTTTTATGATTATATACCTAATGAGGATTTTCCTACTTATTTTATTCTTCTATTTATCTTATTATTTACATTTGCAATAACTGGATTTTATTCAGCACATTTGCACAGCAAAGAATTAAAAAAACTTATAAAAAAACTACAGGAGTGAAAGTATAAAATTAGTTGTAATGTGCATCGGAAATCCTGAAGGGGGAGACGATGCAGTAGGACCGTATGTTGCTGATAAATTAAAGAATACAGATATAGATGTTATTGACTGTGAAACTAATCCTGAGAATTATACAAGCGTTGTAAAAAGAAAAAGCCCCGATAAATTAGTTATAATTGATGCCGCTGATATGAATCTTAAACATGGCGAGATACGAATTATCCCTAAAGAAAAGATTGGAGTTATGACAATTAGCACACACGGGATACCATTACCTGTTTTAATGGAATATTTAGAAAAAAGTGTAAAAGAGGTGATACTTATTGGTATTCAACCTAAAAATATGTCCGGAGAAATAACAGATTTAGTCAGAAATAACGCCGATAAATTGATAGAAATGATAGAAAAAAATGAAATTTATAAGATACATAATTTATGAGACAAATCATTAAAAGGGTTAAATATGAAAGCTATTGTTTATGAGAAATATGGGCCCCCAGAAGTTCTTAAGCTAAAAGAAGTAGAAAAACCTGTACCTAAAGATAATGAATTACTCGTAAAGATATATGCTACAACAGTAACATCAAGTGACTGCATAGCCAGAGATTATAAACCACCCATATGGACACCAATGGGCATAATACTAAGATACATGCTAGGATTTAGAAAACCAAGAAACCCCATACTTGGATATATCTTTGCCGGGATAGTTGAGTTAGTAGGTAAAGATGTTAGAAAATTCAAGAAAGGCGACCAAATTTTTGGAGTTCGATCAGGCTCTTATGCCCAGTACATATGCGTACCTGAAACTGGTAGAATCACATTTAAGCCATCAAATTTAACTTATGAAGAGATTGTTGCTATTCCTTATGGTGGGCTTTTAGCATTACATTATCTGAAAAAAGGGGAGATACAAAGATGTCAAAAAGTTCTTATTTATGGAGCTTCAGGAGCTGCTGGTACTTCTGCCGTGCAGCTTGCTAAATATTTTGGAGCAGAAGTCACAGGAATATGCAGTACTACTAATTTGGAAATGGTAAAATCAATTGGTGCTGATAAAGTAATAGATTACACAAAGGAGGATTTTACAAAAAGAGGAGAGCAATATGATCTTATCTTTGATGCCGCCCCATATTTTGCAGCAAATAGAAAAAAGATAAAAACACAGTGTAAAAAAGCTCTTTCTCCAAACGGAACATATATATCAATCGATGATGGGTTGCCGAAATCAAGCTTTGTAGATTTTGTCTTTCTTAAAGAGCTTGCAGAATCTGGAAAACTAAAACCAGTTATTGACAAAATATGTCTACTTGAAGATATACCTGAATCTCACAGATACGTAGAAAAGGGGCATAAGAAAGGCAATCTCATAATATCAGTAAAACATGATGAAA
>CAZQXW010000029.1:16829-22975 GCA_964597365.1 uncultured Thermoplasmatales archaeon
TTGAATAAATATATTCTTGTCGCCACTTCCCTTTTATCTTCTTTAGTATTAAACAATTTCTTCCACATGAACATTTTTCATTTGTAAGAATGCCCACGTCTCCAGTTTTATATCTGATAAGGGGAAATAAATTGTGCATAAAACCAGTTGTTACAAGTTCTCCTTCCTCATTTTCTTTTTTAACATGATTCCCGTTTTTGTCGATGAGTTCTACAAATCCATATTCTGGAAAAAAATGAAGGGCATTATTTTTTTCGCAACTTAAGCCCATTGTAGTACTTTCTGAATGACCATAAAATACAAAAACCCTGCATTGGAAACTTTCTTCGATAATTTTTCTTTGCCATTCATATAACGTTTCCCCTGTGGATATTACCGCTTTTATACTAGTTATATCTTTTATTTGATTGTCTTTTATATATCTTGCAATTTGAATAATTGCTGAAGGATAAGTCAAAATATATTTTGGTTTAAACTCTCTAATTTTTTCTATATATTTAGGGATATTTTCTTCATTTAAATATAGTAAAGACATGTGTAGTGTTCTGGCAAATCTGTTATAGTTCCAAAATTCCCCTTTGTCTGCTGATGGAATAATTATTGTTCCTATTATGCTAATAGATTTATCAAAAAAATTGCATCCTGCTCTCTTTATAATAGTTCTATAATATGTAAATGCATTAATGGGATAATCTATTTTATCCACATATACTTCCAATGGTTTTCCAGTTGATCCACTGGTCGCCATTTTTCTAAATCTAAATTCAGGAACGATTTGTGATTTTAAATCCTCATTGTTTTTACGTATGATTTCTCTTGTTAAAAAAGGAATTTTGTAAAAATCATCAAAATTATTAATATCTGAAGGGTTTATCTCAAATTCATCAAATAAATCCTTATAATATGATACATTTTCATAAGAATACTTTACAAGATGCTGTAATTTAGTTAGTTGATATTTATCAATTTCATCCGTGCTATACCATTGAACTCTATTAATTAAATTTTGTACAGCAAGGATTTTTTTGTATTGTAATAAAAAAAGAAATGCCTTAAATATAAAAAATTTTTTACGATCTTTATCAGATATAAATACCATGAACCTCTGCAGATATTCTTTATGCTTTTTCATCAATTATCCTAGCTACTACAATCCTTTTTTTGATTAATAAATTTTTATTATTTGCTAAAAGTATTATTTTGGGTCTTTAAAAAGAGTTTAAAAGAAGTTCATAATACATATAAACAGAGCGAGGGTTTTATACCTTCAATTAATACAAAATCATTTAAAACTTTATACTCCTCTGATATATTAAACATAAAAACAAGGGATATGCACAGAATGAAACTTAAATCGTCTAAGAAAATATATAATAATTATAAATCTGAATACCCAGAAAATACAATTGAAAAAATCAAAAAAGGACTTGAAAAAATTGATTTGCAGTTGAGATATGAAGAAATTGAAATCTCATCTTCAGGTTTTTCATCTTACTCAGGAGACTTGTTTTTAGAAGATTTTGGTTTTAATACCACTGGAAAAGGAGTAACCTCAATCCTATCAAAAGCAAGCGCCTATGCAGAGATGGCTGAGAGGCTATCTTCTGGTTTTATCTTTTTCTATAATCTAAATTCAGATATAGGAGAGTATTATCAGATAATTGAGAAGTGGATAAATAGAGAATTTTTAAAAGGATATGAAAAAAATAAAAAATCCAAAGAAGCCTGCTATAAAAATATCAATAAATTCTTTCAAGATGATTTTAGTTTAAAACAATACAATTTATACAAAGAAAATGAAATTTTTGATATTTTGGTTGACAGTTACTCATTAATAAAAAATGATTATTCAAAAATACCCATTCATTTTATTGAATTACTAAGTGGAACAAATGGTCTTGCATCAGGCAATACATACGAAGAAGCAATTGTCCAGGGATCTTGTGAAATATTCGAAAGATACGCTGCTTGTAAGATTATATCAGAAAAGATAGAGTGCCCAACGATTGACATTTCTACAATAAAAGATGAAAAAATACAAAATTTTATAGAAATGCTAAATTCTTTGAATATAGACGTTCTAATAAAAGACTTTAGTCTTTGTAATAGTCTTCCTGTTGTAGGTGTTTTGTTTACAAATAATAATATCAAAAATACGGATAATCCTTTAAAAAAGTCGAAATATTATAAGATGATTAATCCAGGTTCACATCTTGATCTAAAAGAGGCAATTATTAGATGTCTAGTAGAACGTTTACAAGAAGAAAGAAAAGAAGAATTGATGTATAGAAAGGAAGCAGATGAGTTGTATGATTTTTGGACTCAAAATTTGAATAAAAGTTATAAAAAATCCTCAAAAACCTTTAAAAATTTTTATAGGCAATACTATTATAGAGGAGATTTATCCTTCCTAGAAAAGGGGAAAATCGTCTCATTTGATGATCTGAATAGCATTAAAAATGATGATTTTCTTGATGATATAACACATATTAAAAATATTTGTATAAAAAACAAATGGGACATTCTGGTAGTCGATTGTAAACATAAAGTTATCGATTTTCCCGCAGTAAGAGTGATAATACCACCTATATCTACTGATGCAAATCCACATATAAGAAAATTTGTTGAATTAAGAAAATTTGAAGAGCAGTTCGACTTTATTTATGGTATTAACGATTTGCATTTATATTTTGAGAATAACGATTGGATACATAACAAAGAAATGATTAAGAAGTTAATAAAAAACATTGAGGATGCAATATCAGAAGATCTGTTTTCATATGAATTCTTTTTAAGGAGAGGTCCATTCTATCAATGTACTAATCTATTTGACATACTTGCTTTTTCTAATCTTGCAATAAATAGAGATTTTGAAGCTTTGAAGTTTTTCAAATTCTTAGAAAAACACAAAGGAGCAGATACTCTAAAATTAAAGTATTTCAATAAAATGTATAATCCAAATTTTGATGAAAAGTTATATGAAAAATACATAAAACTATTAGAAAATAATGAAAAAAGGATAAACTACACTTTCCCAGATAATCCTTTTAATCCAAATGGAGATAGAAAGAGATCAGATAAAAAGATCGGTTATTTGCTAAAGAAATTCATTGATAGCTATTTTTCAAATTAAACAATGATTTTTTAAAATCCAATAGGATTATAGAAATCTGTTAAGTTAAAAAAAGTATGAGTTTGCCAAATATGAAATATGACAATTATGACCTACTAATAATTACACCTAATCATTTTAGAAATATATTAAAGAAATTTAAACATCATAAAGAAATTTTTAATATAAAAACAAAAATAGTTACTTTAAGAGATATTTACAATTCAAGCTTTATTGCTTCAAATGCTCGAGACAATCAAGAAAAAATCAAATATTTTATTAAGAACTCCATTGAAAAATGGAGTATAAGATATGTACTATTAATTGGAGGAGACAAGCAGCTTCCTGTAAGATATATTCATAATTTTGATATTTATCCGGCAAATCCAGATATAAAAGAACCACCTTATATTTCAGATTTATATTATGCAGATATATATGACAAGGACGGCAATTTTAGCAGATGGAATTCAAACAATAACAACAAATATGGGGAGTGGTGCGGAAAAACAGCACAAGATAAAAATATCGATTTAAGACCTGATGTCAGTATTGGACGTCTTCCTTGCAAAAATCGATTTGAGTTAAAGATTTTATTAAATAAGATAATCAATTATGAAAAGAAATCCTATGGAAAAGGCTGGTTTAAAAATATTATTGCAGTAGGAGGAAATACCCATCCTGAATTTAGTAGTAAAATGGGGGGAGAATTGGACCTTGAAAAAGCATTATCTTATATGCAAAAAAATAATAAGATAAGGCTTTATGGTTCAAAAGGAAATCTTGATAGAGCAAATATTATAAAATCTATAAACAACGGCTGTGGCTTTTTAGTGTTATCTGGACATGGAAATCCTCCTTTTTGGACAACGCATAGCTCTAATAAAAAAGGCCTTATTCCAAGATTTTCATTATATCATATGAATTTGTTATATAACAAATATAAACTGCCGATATGTATAGCAAGTGGCTGTAGGAATAGTGCTTTTGATACAAGTATAATCAATCTAATAAAACATCCATATCATTCATACTATTGGATGGATTGTATACCTAACTGTTGGATGGCAAAGATTAACAAAGTAATCACAGGAGGCTCTATAGCATCACTTGGGTCAACAGGGCTTGGATATACAAAATATGAACCTATAACAGGTGGAAAAGCAGATGCATGGAGCTATGTAACACCAAGGTTCTTTTATGAATACAATGTTAAAAAAATAGATATTCTTGGAGATATTTGGTCTAATGTAATCAAAAATTATCTTAGAAAGTTTTCAATTGATTGGGATACTCCTTCTTTAGACTATGAAATAGAATCTAGTGAACCAAAACCAGATGTCATAAATGCTAGAACTGTACAACAATTCATACTACTTGGCGATCCGACTTTAAAAATAGGTGGTTATTGCTTGGATAAATTATAGAATTTGTATTTCTTTAAAGAATTATTTAGGGCGATACGAGTATTTGCATATATCATGACTTAGCCAAAAAATAATAGAGTTTTTATTCTTTCTTTCTGAATTTTTTGAGAAAAGGTCCCCAATGGATTGTTATTGCATCCGGTATATTAATCACCATTAATAATATTCTTTTTCAAAATATAAATAGTTTATGGTACGGTTTTCACCTCTTTGTTTTTTTATAAACAATAATGTTATTTTTTTAAAAATAGCTATTTACTTTAAGAATTATTTATTTTAGGAAATGATGATTTTTTGCATATATCATCATCCTAATTTAAAGTACTAGATTTTTTTATTCTTTCTTTCTGAATTTTTTGAGAAAAGGTCCCCAATGGATTGTTATTGCATCCGGTATATTAATCACCATTAATAATATTCTTTTTCAAAATATAAATAGTTTATGGTACGGTTTTCACCTCTTTGTTTTTTTATAAACAATAATGTTATTCTTTTAATGCTATTCAGAGTTTCTTTTATTAAAATGCCAATTAAGTTCGATGCCGGCTACCTCAACAAAATTATTTAAACCAAATTTCATGTTTTTTACAATCTTTTCAATAGATCGTTTTTTTGTATGCCATCTTTTTTCAAGTTCCTGAGTTTTTGATAATAATATTTCAGGAGACATAAGTTTTGGTTGATATACCACATTATTATGGCCATCATATTTACTCCAGTCTTTAGTTAAAATACGTCCCTCTCTTTCAAATCTTTCAAAAAGAGGCGTTCCTGGAAAAGGAATTAGTACGTCTAAATAAGACATCTTCAAATTATTTTTTCTAATAAAGTCATCTGTCCCATCAAAAACATCTATTGTATCATAATCAAAACCAAAAATAAAGCTACCCTCAACAGCCATGCCATAATCTTGAACTTTTTTAATAATTTTTGAAAAATCTTCTACCTTATTCTTTATTTTGTTGATGCTTCCTAAAGATTTTTGATTTATTGATTCAAAGCCTATAATCCATGTATAACATCCTGCCTCACTTGCTACTTTTAGTAACTCGTCATCATCCAAGTCGTGTATGTTTCCCATTGTTGAAAAATTTTTATTTAATGGTTTCATCTCTTCAAATAATTTTTTTGTGTATTTGTGATCGGCTGTAATAGATGCATCCTGGAAAGAAAATGTTTTAGTTGTAGATGATTTAATCTCCTCTATTACGTCTTTAACAGGTCTAGTTCGATAATATCTTCTAAACTTCATGTTTGTAATTGAGCAAAATTCACAGCCATTGGGGCAACCACGTGTAGCGTGTATACCAATAGTTCTCTCTAAAGGATATACATTTTTTAAAGGAGGCAAGTTCTCTAATTTCACAGGCGCTGTAGGTCTATAAAAAGGCTTTAATTTATCATTTTCGAAATCATTGAGTAAATGTGGCCAAATTTCGTCTGCTTCGCCTATAACTACACTATCTGCATGTTGCTTTGCCTCTTCAGGGAGTGCCGATGCATGCCACCCACCGATTACTACAGTGATCCCCCTATTTCTAAATTCATCAGCCATTTCATATGCAGTATATGCAAGGACAGTGCTAGTTGTTAATGCTACCAAATCA
>CAZQXW010000030.1:0-3915 GCA_964597365.1 uncultured Thermoplasmatales archaeon
TAGTTACTCCTTGAGAGAATGTCTAGTTCATCAAATCTGTTTTCAACGTTTTGTACGGCTTTTGTCGGAAGTGTAAACGAAAATTTGCTTCCCTCTCCAGGAGTTCCTTTGCTTTCTACCCATATTTCTCCACCATGAGCAACGATTATGCCTCGTGATATTGCAAGACCAAGACCTACTCCTCCTAGTTTTTTGTCTTCGAAGTTTACCTGATAGAATGGGTCAAAAATTTTGTCTTTTTTGTCTTTTTCTATTCCTCGTCCGTAGTCTTTTACTTCAAATAAAACATCGTCGTTTCTCGTTTTTACATAGACACATATTTTTGAGTCTGGATCTGAAAACTTTATGGAATTGTTTATTAGATTTATGATTACTTGTTTGATTCTCTCAGAGTCAATTACTATTTCGGGCAAGGGTTTTTCTATTGAGGTATACAGATGTATTTGTTTTTTGTTTGCGGTTTGTTGTACTGTTTCGATTGTTTCTTGTATCATTTTTTCAATATGTGTTTTCTCAGGAATAAAACGCATTCTTCCCGAGTCTAATCTTGATATGTCTAGTAAGTCTTGTATTAAGCTGTCAAGTCTGTTTGCGTTTCTTAAAACGATTTCCAGGCTTTTTTTCTGCTCTTCTGTAAGGTCTCCTAGTTTTTCTTTTAAAATTATTTGTATGTATCCTTTTATTGCAGCAATTGGTGTTCTTAGCTCATGAGAGGTAACGTTTAGTATTTTTGATTCTGTCTCGTTTAGGTTTACCGCTTGATTATTTTTGATTGTTGGTTCTTTGTTTCCTGTGTTTTGTTTTTCAATAGTTGTATCTGTTTTAGAATAAAGTAATCCTTGTCTTTCTTCTGCTCGTAAGGCTTTTACTATATCTGGGGCATCCTCATCCAATTAATATTCCCTCGCATCCATCCTCTTCTTTTGCGTATTAGTAATATTCTTTTCTTTATTTATCTTTTTCTTATTTGTTTAGAAGCCATTTCCAAAGTGAGATATATAATATGCTCTTTGATTATTGTCAAGTATTTGTCTGCCTAAAGTGACATTAATCTCTATTTATTGTAAGTTATAATCGACAATAATTACTTTTCATTTGTTTCAACTTTGAACATATCTTGTTCTCTTATTGTTTGCCTTATTGCTTTTTCAGAGTCAAAGGGTATTGTGAATTTGAAACTGCTTCCTTCACGGGGCACTCCTTTGCTTTCTACCCAGATATTTCCACCATGTGCCTGAATTATGCTCTTTGATATAGCAAGTCCGAGCCCTGTTCCACCATATTTTCTGTCTTCACCGGAGTCTACCTGATAAAATGTTTCAAAGACTTTGTCTTTTTGTTTTTCAGGCACCCCCCTTCCAAAGTCTTGTATCTCTATTAAAATATCATCTTTTTCTTTTTTTGCCTTTAGATTTATTACTGTTCCACCATCTGAGAATTTAATTGAATTGTCTACAAGATTCATTATTACTTGTCTTATTTTTTCAGGATCTATTACTGCAGGAGGTATTTCTTTATCAACTTCGGTTTTTATTTTTATCTTCTTTTCTCCTGATTTTGCACTCATTGTTTCTTGTACTTCGTTTATAAGGGATTTTATATCAGCTTTTTCAGGTATATATTTCATATTTCCTGATTCAAGTCTTGAAAGGTCGAGTATGTCTTGAATTAGCTTGTCCAGTCTATTTGTGTTTCTTAAAACAATTTCTAATGCGTTTTTTTCCTCTTTTGTGATGTTGCCTAGTTTTTGTTTGAGAAGCATTTGTACGTATCCTTTAATTGAGGCCATTGGAGTCCTAAGCTCGTGTGATGTTACGTTTATAAAGTTGTTTTTTAGTTGGTCTAGTTTTTTTAGTTCAATGTTTTGTTTTTGTATTTCTTCTTTTGATATTTTTATGTCTTCAAGCATGCTTATCATGGCAAGCTCGCTTTTTTTTATTCTTTTAACATGTTCTTCGAGTTCTTTGTTTGTTTTTTTACTCTTAGAAATATCCCTTGCAAGAATTATTAGGCCATGTTCTTCTTTAGTATTCTCACTCTTTATTGCATTTGTGGATAGTTTAACAGGTATTCTCATTCCTTTTTTATTTATAATATCTGTTTCTAAATTAGTTATTACTTCAAAATTTAGAATAGCTTTTTTTATACTTTCATCATTAAATAAAAAGTCTGCAGTGTTTCCAATAATTTGATTTGAATTGTAACCTAATTTTTTTTCTGTGCCATTGTTTACCATCTGGATTTTTTTATTTTTGTTTAATACAATTAACATTTCAGGAATGGTTGATATGACTTTTTCTGCAACAGTACTCTCTGTTATATTGAATAGGTCATATTTGGCTATTGCATATCCAATAAAAACAAGCCCTATTCCATATCCTGGAATGGTCATCCTTACAATTGAACCAACAAGTAATGGTGAAAAACTTTCAATTATTGTTGAAAATGCAACTGGCATTAAAAGCCCTAAAAATACATATCCTGCTTGTTTTTTTTCTCTTTTGTCTTTTCTAGTTACTAGATGACGAAGCGCGATTAATACTGCTAATGTTGGTATGCTCCATGACCAGGTCGTTGAGATTAGATATAACAATGAATCTTCATTTGGAGCCGATGTCCAATAACCTAAAGCTGATTTTGTTACAATGTTTATATTATCGCTAATCAATTCAAAATAAGAAAACACTATGGCAGGTAGGTAAATTAAGATGTAAAACAAAATTCTATGCTTTAAAAATTTTATTTTATGTGTATAAAATAATGTGAAATGTACGAAGATTGCTATACAAAAGGGCCAAAGCCCCCCTATTTTTTGAAAGAGATATGCTTGCTCATAGCCTGTTGCGCTTCTTAATAAAAAACCTGTAAAACCCCAGTAAAAACCTGCAAGTGTAAAGAATAAAAATAATAGTTTTAGTTTTCTATTATTGGTAAAGAGATACACATAGATTCCTATTACTAATGACACTATTGCAATTGTGATATAAAGATTTGATATAGGATTCATGGTTCTTCCTCGTATTTTTTTATTTCATTTTCTATGTCTTTGTATTTTAAAGAAAGGCCTTGTTCTTTACATATCTTGTTTACTTCTCTTTTCAGCTCTATTACTCTCATTTCTCTGCCGATAGTTGCTTCTTTGTATCTCTGAAGCTCCTCGAGATGCTCTTTTTCTTTTAGTCTTGCCTCTTTGCCTTCAGTAATATCAATTACAGAGGCAAGGGCCGCTGTCACTCCCTTGTATTTTATAAAGGTTGTATATGCTTTTATCCACATCTCTTTTTTCCCTGGTGGATAAATTCTTATTTCTACAGATGGATCTATTTTTTCTCCGGCTAGTCTTTTTCTTGTTCTTTCTTTTATGAGCTTTGCGTCATCCGGGTGAAGATACTCAAAAAGATTTGTTTTTTCAATGTCTTCTTCTTTTATCTTGAGTATTTTTCTTATCAGTGGATTTGCATAGAATAGCTTGTTTTTTACTGGGTCGTGGATGTACACCCCTGAGGAGGATTGTTCTATTAAGGTTCTGAAGAGATTTTCGCTTTCTTTTAATTTTTGTGTTAGTTCTTTTTGTTTTGAAAGATCACTTACTATTCCTGCTATAAGCATTGGCTTTCCATCGTTATCAGGTATTGATGATGCATTTACTTGTACAGGTATTAAGCTCCCATCTTTCTTTTTATGTGTTTCTTCAACAAATACATGTTCTCCTTTCTTGAGTTTTTCTCTAGAATCTTTTATAATTGAGCTTATTTCTTCTCCCATATGTAAAATATCATGAGGTTTTCCAATAAGTTCTTCTTTTTTGTATCCATGCATCTTTGCAAACGCATCATTTACATAAACAGTCGTACCATCTAGTTTGTTTAAGTTTACACCATATTGTGCTTTATCTGATATTGTCTTGAATTTTCT
>CAZQXW010000030.1:4015-22731 GCA_964597365.1 uncultured Thermoplasmatales archaeon
TTAAAGCCTGTTATATCCAAAAAGGATTTGTTAACTGAAGTTACTGTTCCTTTCAGGTCTGCTGTTGCTATTCCATCTGGAGAAAGCTCTATCATATTTCGATATTTTTCTTCGTTTTCTTTAAGCTCTCCTTCAGCCATGAGTCTTTGTATTACAACAGAGCATTGGTATCCGTAAGTCTCTAAGACTGAAGAGCGAATATTTTTTCCTTCTTTTTTTGTGAGAATCATCAGGGTCCCGAAAAGCGTTTTATTATGATATAGAGGTACTACAAATATATCTTTGATTTTCATTGCCCTTTCCACTGTGTTACATACAGGTTTTGGTAAAGTAGCAAATAAGAGCTCGTATAATCCTTCTTTTGGCTTTAATATAGTTCCTTTCTTTACTTCTTCATGGATTTCTTTGGGAACTTTTACTTTCATTTTAGTAAGCTCTTTACCTAGTATTTTTTCTATTTTTCCTGAATCTTCTAATCCATAAATTGCTCTATTTAAGAATACGTTTTCGTCTTTGTTATATAAATTAACTGCAACAATAGACGGGCCACAATGTTTGTGCAGTTCTTCTCCAATATCTCTACAAACTTCATCAACATTTTTGCTTTTGCTAATCCTGATTAAAGAGTTTGATAAAAACTGTTTTTCTTCTGCCAACTGCTCTTTTTTCTTTTCCGATTCTTTTTGTTCAGTTATCTCAGGAAATACAACAATGCCTGCAAGGACTTTGCCTTCTTTGTCGACTAGTGGTGCAGCACTTGCAGAAATCCAGTGTTCTTTTCCATCTTTTTTAACGACTATTTTTTCATCTTTTGTTATAATTCCTCTTTTCACAGCTTTTGTAAGTGGCAAATCATCGATGTCATATGGCCTCCCATCAGGATGAAAGGTTGGCCAAAACTCTCTATGTTTTTCTAATGGTATGTCTTTTACATCCTTTGGTTTCTTTTGAAGCAGTTCATATGCTGCTTTGTTATAGTGGATAATTTCTGCATCAGGTGCTTTTGCGATGATTACTGGTACTGTTGTTTGTTTTATAGCAAAATTTAGTAATTCTTCTCTTTTTTTGAGTTTTTCTTCTGTTTTAACCCTATCCGTTATATCTAAAAAAGTCGAAAAAACTTGGTATGGTTTATCACTTCCATTTTTAAATTGAGGCATAGAATTGACAATTATCCAAACATAATCACTAATTTTAGGATTATAGATGCCTTGTATAAAATTAGTTATTTTTTTGCCTGTTTTAAGCACCATCATTGCTGGATGTTTTTCACCAGGAAGTTCATTTTTGTTTTCGTCTACAGCTTTCCATCTAGGATCCATAGAAGTTCTCTTGATCATTTGATCAAAAGAAAGACCAAGAATTTTTTCAGCTGCAGGGTTAGCTGAAATAATCTTCCCATCACTGTTTTGATAGACCACTCCTTGATCCATTTTTTCAAATAAATCCCTGTATTTTTTCTCAGTTAATTTTTTATCTGTTATTTCAACAAAAGAAGTTACAACTTTATCTATCTGCCCGTTTTTATCAAGTAATGGTCTTGCACTGTGTAAAAACCATCTAGGCTCGTCTTTTTCCGACATCTTAAGACCGACAATTAGTCCTTCAGAGGGCTTTTTTGTTTCTGCAACAATTGATAAAGGAAAATCTTTTGATTCCATTGGTGCTCCATCTGGTTTTATTAGTTTTCCTTTCCAAAAAGATAGATCCTTTTTCTTCAGCTCTTCCTCAGAAAGACCAAAGATGTTTTCAGCAGTTTTGTTTACTGCAAAAACACTGCCATCAGAATTATGGATATCTATTCCAACCAGCGCATTGTTAAATAACTCACGATATTTTTCTTCGCTTTTTCTTATCTCTTCTTCAGCTTCTTTTCTTTTCGTGATATCTCTTGATATGCACAGTATTCCTTCAGGAACAGGTGTTATATTTACCTCGTAGTATCCCTTTTGACCATCTTCAAATTCATAGACATTTAAAACAGAGCCAAATTGTCTTGTTTTCATTACTTTTTCAAATGTTTTGAAAAACGGTGTTTTTTCTACACCGGGGAAGACCTCCTGCAATCTTTCTCCTATTAGTTCTTCCTTTGGTTTTCCTGTGAACTTTGTGGCAGCATCATTTACTAAAACATGTCTCCAATCATAATCAAGGATATAAACACTATCCTTACTAGATTCAAGTAGAGTTCTGTATCTTTCTTCGCTTTGCTTCAATTGAATTTCTCGCTCTTTTAAATCTGTAATGTCTTGTATAATTCCTTTACAAAGTAAAATATCTCCGGAGTCTTCTTTGATAAATTCAATTAGTTGATTGATCCATTTTATCTTTCCATCAGGTGTGATTATTCTTTGTTCATATGGCTCTATGCGGTCTCCTTTTAATATTTTGTCAACCATGATTTGGTTTTTCTTCTGATCATCAGGATGAATTAATTTTGATATGTTATTAAAATCTAAAACAAAATCATCTTTTTTAACACCAAAAATATTATAAAGTTCATTTGACCACCATAGTTTGTTGTTGTTTATATCCCATTCCCAGCTCCCAAGTTTTGCAATTTCTTGAGATTTCTTAAGCCGTCTTTCATTTTCTTTTAGTTTTTCCTCTGCTTTAGCTTTATCAGTTATGTCTATGGTCTGCATTACTATTCCATCAAAGCCGCCTTTTTGATTTTTTAAAGGCATCCATGAACTTGACGCATACCAAACATCTCCATTTTTCTTTATGGCTTTGTATGTAAAACTATCAGAATTATGATTTTTAAAGGTATTTTTAAAACGTCTTTTCGCTTCTTGGATATCATCAGGATGTGCCCACCACCTTATTTCTTTATAATAATCATTAGGATCATATCCTGTAAAATCTTTACAATTAGGGCTTATATAAACTGGTAAACCGTCCTTATCTGTAATCAATAGCATGCTTGGTGCTGTTTCAACGATTCTTCTGAAAATCTCTTCTTTTTCTCTAAGATCCTCTTCTGTTTCAACAACTCTAGTTATATCTGTAGAAACACCAAGTACGCAATCAGTGTCATCACTATATTTAATCGGGATTTTAGTTGTATAAAAATAATGTCGTGTACCATCATCATAGGTAAAGGATTCACATGGAACAACCTGTTTTTCTCCAGTATCAATTGCTTTTTTATCGATATCTTCAAAAAACTCTGACTCTATTGGTTTTAAAATTGCGCTGTCTGAAAAATCCTTGTCTTTTTTACCAATCATCTCTTCAGGATTTGTTTGATATAGATCAGCTATTGCTTTATTTGCTAGTAAATACTTTCCCTCTTTATCTTTTACATATATGCAACTCAAACTACTATTCAAAACATTTCTTAGAAAAGTATTAGTCTTACTAATTTTCTCTTCTGCTATTTTCCGTTCTGTAATATCCTTTGAAACAACTTTTATGTGTTTTATTTTTCCATTGATTTTTTTAGGAAAAACAGAAAAAGTCATTACATGCTTTTTGCCGTTTTTATCCTTCAGACTCGCTGTAAAATCTTTTGTTTTTTTCCCTTTGAGCGCATCTTTGAATACTTTCATATATTTTGGAATATTTTTTTTGCTGAAAACCCCAGGTATAAGCCAGAAGTATTTTCCAATCACTTCTTTTCTTTCAAATCCTGAAAACTCTAACCCTGCTTTGTTAATATCAAGGATTTTTCCTTTTAAATCAAGAAATAAGACCAAGTCTGATACTTCATCTAAAATAAGCCTTGCCTCTTCATCTGCATCTTCAAAAAGCAACTCATCGTCATTGCCTTCTAACTCAAGATCTTCAGATGTATCCATAGAAGGATAGACCTCTTCCTGCATTTCATCATTTGCCTCCCCAGGCAGTATTTGCTCCAATTCAGAACTAGAACTAAATAAACCAATCCTTTCTTCTTCCCTCAATTCTTTAATAATTTTGGGCTCTTCCCTCATGTAAACGCTCCGAGCAACTTATATTTAACCCTATTTTTCATCATCTTCTTCCTCATCAGGTCTATTTTGCATACCAAATACATCAACGCCTTTGAACCTGCCTTCAATATCTTCTACTGATTTTTTTGGTAGAGTAAACTTAAAAGTACTTCCCTTACCAGGCTTACCCTCACTTTCCACCCAGATGTTTCCACCATGGGCGATGATTATTCCTCGTGATATTGCAAGACCAAGACCTGCACCACCAAACTTTACATCACTTCCAGAGTCAACCTGGAAAAACGTTTCAAAAATCCTTTCCTGTTTGTCTTTTGGAACTCCTCTGCCGTGGTCTTGTACTTCAAATAAGATATTTTCCTTATCTGGTTTTACTCTAAGATTTAACTCTGATTTTTCAGGGGAAAACTTAATTGCATTGTTTAAAAGATTAATTACAACTTGCTTTATCCTGTCCCTGTCGATTATTAACTTTGGAATTTTCCCTGTGACTTCTGTTTTTATTGTAATTTGCTTCAGAGAAGCAGATGATTTCATTGTTTCATCTATTTCTTTTATCATAACAGGGATTTCTGCTTCCTCGGGTACAAACTTCATAGTACCTGATTCAAGCCTTGAAATATCCAGTATATCCTGAATAAGATTGTCAAGCCGGGTCGCATTTCTTTGCACGACATCAAGAGCGCTTTTCTGTTCATCATTTATTTTGCCAAGATTGCCCTTGATCATCATCTGAATATAACCTTTGATGGAAGACATAGGTGTTCTAAGCTCATGAGAAGTAATATTTAGAAAAGCAGATTTTATATCATTTAATTTTTTCAAATCTTTGTTTTGAATCTTGATTTTTTCTTGTGTTTGCTTAAGATTTTCTGATGTCTCCTGCATATCCTCCATAATATTTAATGCTGCAAGCTCTGTTTTTCTAAGATCCTTGATTTTCTCCTCTTTTTCTTTTTCTGCAATTATTGTGTCTGTAATGTCTCTTGCTATGACCATCAAGTTTTTTTCATCATGTTCTATGTTCAGCGGTATGTACATGTTATGAAAATGCCTGTCTCCTCTATAATCCTCATTTTCTTGTATTTCTCCAGTATTTAATGCCTTTATGCCAATTTCTGATCTTTGTTTATCTATTTCAGGAGGCAACATTTCATGCATATTCTGCCCAAGTATTTTTTCTTTTTCAACGCCAAAATTCTTGGCAATTGTTTCATTTGCATCAAGTATAGTCCCATCTGCTGAAAGGACCGTAATTCCCTCTGGAAGGGTATCAAATAATCTTCTGTATTTTTCCTCTGTGGTTTTTAATTTTTTTTCAACCGAGAAATAACCACCAATCCCACACGCCTCCGATTCTTCAGATGTAGGATTAACAAATATTAGTAAAAGAAAAACAAAACTAATTATAAAAGCAAATGCAGAAAAAGATGCACCTTCAAAAACGGTTACACCAGCAAAAATAGAGCTTATTATAAACAAGAAGAAATAAAGATAAGACATTTCCCTTGTTTTATAATACAGATATGCCGTTGCAACAAATACTTCTAAACCAATAATTTGTCTGATATAATGTGGCCCTATAGTAGCATCAAATGGTAAGAATATAAACAAAATACATACAGTAGTTATAATTAAAAAACCATAGAATATTTTACTAAAATCTTTTATTTTGAAAAAACTCTCGTTTACCGCAAAAAGTACTGCAAACATGAGGGGAATCGATGCAAAACCCAGTACGTTAGTCCACAAAATCGATGTGTTTTCAAGACTTGTTTCTAGATTTCCTGTAAGAATTCCAATGAAATATAAATTTGAAAGAAGAAAAGAAATTGAAAACATAAGCTTTCTTTTATCTTTTGATTTATGGTACAAATATAGAAGATAAATACCAATAATCGTACTAAACACAAGTACGACAAGCCACATATGATTATCAAGCATCAAAGTTTTTACCTCCTGTTTCATGTCTTGATTCAAGCTTTTTTATTTCTTTTTTAAGCTCAGCCATCCTCAGTTCTCTTCCAACTGTGACTTTTTTAAATTTTTCAAGCTCTTCAACTTTAGATTGCAATTCTTGTGTTCTTTTCTCAACCTGTGATTCAAGTTCCTTGTTGTATTCTTTAAGATTTGCGGCCATTTCATTAAAAGATTTTGCAAGACTTCCAATTTCATCTGAGGTTTTCACATCGACATCAATGTTTAAGTTTCCCTTCGCGATTTCTTTTGCAAGAATTTCTAGTTTTTCAATAGGATTTGAAATAGTTTTAGAATAAAAGTATGCAATGAAAAGAATAATTATAGCAGAAATTGTAAGAAGTATTGTCAAAGTATTTTGCATGTCTCCAACTGATGCAAAAGCCTCAGATTCATCAATTTCAGCTAAAAGAGCCCACTGCATCTCATCTATGTATACATGAGCTCCGAGTACTCTTTCCCCTCTATAGTCCTCAAAGAGTTCAACATGATTGTGTTCTTCAACAGAACCTTTTGTAGAATTTTGATGTGCCATTCCTTTCTTAAAATTCTCTGTATCGATTTTTTTCTTTAAAATTACGTTCTCATAGTTATAAGACAGGTTATAAAATCTTAAAGGAGTAAGAACAAAACCTGATTTGTTTACAATATATACTTCACCTGTTTCTCCAAGGCCTGTAGTATCAGTGGTAATCTCATACAATCTATCGTGCTTGAATCTTACAAGAAGAACACCTGTTAGATTATCATTTGAGTCTATTAAAGGCGTGGATACACAAAATACAAGAGAAGAATTTTCACAGGATAAATGCAAATCATCGACATATGTATAATTTATGCCATTTAAAAATAACAAATCACCACTTCTATTTTTACCAACTGCACCACTATTTGTACTTGCCAAAACAACTCCTGAAGTATCAAGCATGCTGATATGTACGATATCATCATCTTTGTCTACTGTTTCTTGCAGTCTTTCAACAGTCGAATTTAAACTTTCATAAAACTCTGAAGAATTCCTTTCTGTCAAAAGAAACCTTTCAATTTTTCCGATACATGCAATATCCTCAACAGTTCTCTTCTGCTCAAATAAAAAGGTTTCAACATGTACTGCTCTTGATTCAGCGATAGCACCCAAATCATTGCTTACAGTATCCTGCATTATGTCTTTTGCGATAATATTTACAGAAGTAAGGGTAAAAAACATCAAACAAAAAATGAGCACAAAAAAGGTTACAACCAGTTTTTTCTTAATACTAAGAGACTTAGGTTTTAAAAGATCATATCTGAATACAGAAAAAGCAATAATTAAAGCTGTAAAAGTTGTAAGAGTTGAAGTTAGAGGGATTATTTCAAATTCTATATAAAGTGCTATTACTTGAGATAAAATTCCACCAATAAGAGGTATTAAAAAAGCAATTATTACATATTTTGCTTGATTTTTTTTGTCTGAAGAAGTTTTTTTATAAAAATGATAACAAATAACTATGCTAAAAACAACAAACAAAATAACAAAGACAGATAGAACTGAGTAAAGCACCCCTGGGACTTCAACATATCCCCAATACGAAACCTTCATTTCTTGTGTAAACAGATTCGTACCAAACTCAGTGAAAACCAGAATCGTGCCTAAAAGATAAAGAAAGATTAGAAAAAACTTATTTTTTAACCTTTTTATATCGCAGAAAAATATTGCAAACTGAAACAGAAAAATCGATGTAAAAACAGCGCCGAAAGTACCAAAGCCATTCCAAAATAAGGCTTGCGAAGTAGAAGACGCACTAAACATAAAAAAATTAGCTAGAGACCAAACAGCAAGCGAAAAGGTCACAAGCCCATAGATTTGATTTAATCTGTTTTTTGGGTTTATGTATATAAGATAAAAACAAAGGAAAAGATTAGCAAACAAAGCAGTTAGGGGAAGATACGAATACAAATTCATTTTTTATCGCCTTCCAATTTCTTTATTTTTTCTTTTAAATCGATCATCTTTATTTCTCTGCCGACTGTTACTTTTTTGTATCTCTCCAATTCCTCAATTTTTTCCTTCAACTCATTTTCTTTTCTTTTATCTTCTGTCACATCAAGTATTACCCCATCAAAAAAGACAGGATTTCCCTTTTCATCACGCCGAAGCATGGTTCGGTCATAAATCCACTTTTCAGCTCCTTTTTTTGTGATAATACGATACTCTTGTTCAAACTCCTTGCATTTTTTATCTTCAGAATATTTTTCTACTTCAGAACCAACTCTCTCTAAATCATCAGGATGAATGGTTTTTGAGAACTGAATTTTTCCTTCAGTAAATTCTTTTGTTGTATATCCAAACAAATCTTTTACATTATCAGAAACATAATCAACAGGCCAACCCTCTTCACTTTTCCATGTAAAAGCAACAACTGGGCTTTTGTTTATTATCTCATATGATTTTTTAAGTTTCTCCTGAGCCTCTTTTATATGTGAGATATCTCTATAATCTTCAATAATACCAATAACATTTCCTTTACTGTCTTTGTAGGGCATTGCTTTTAAAAGACATGGTATTTCTTTCCCGTCTTTTGTTTTCATTATCTGCTCTCTTTGAAAACTCTTTTTGGTTCTTAGAACAGTTGCAAGAGCGCAGTCTTTAGTTCCACATTTTTTTGAGCTAAACAGCTCCCTACATTTCTTATTATTTGTTTTATCTAAATCCACTCCACACATTTCTGCAAGAGTTTCATTCATCTTTACAATATTGTATGATTTATCAACAATTCTTATACCATCAGCAGCAGCATTTAAGATGTCCTCTGTTTCTTTCTCTGCTCTTTTAATATCAGTGATGTCCACAAAACTTTCTAAAAGAACTTTTTTACTACCGAGTTTTATAGGTTTAACTGTTTTTAGTACCTTGATCTTGTTTTTATCTTTATCAATCAATACTTTCTCGGATTTATCAACAGTTTTTTTAAGATCAGATATCGGGCATTTTCCTTTCTCTGCAGGGCAAATAAAGGAGTGACACAGTCTTCCAATAATCTTTTCTTTGGGAAGACCAATCATATCAGAGGCAAGATTGTTTACTTCTAAAATATTATGCGTCTTTTCATCTATTAAAAGTATTCCTGCTTGTACTGTATCAATAATGTTTTTCAAATTTTCACTGCTTTGTTTAAGCTCCCCCTCAACAATTTTTTCCTTTGTAATGTCTCTTACAGTTGCTTGTACTAGTTTTTTACCACCAAATTCTAGTTTTGTAAGAAGAACTTTTGCAAAAAACTCTTCACCAGTAATTTTTTTATGAGCCCATTCAAAATAAGACGACCCCTTATTCATTGCTTTTTGTATCATCTGTTTTGCTTTCTCACCAGAATCTTTTCCATCTGGCTGATTTTTAGGCGATACATCCCACGGACCAAGAGTTACCAACTCCTTTTCATCTTTAATATTAAACAAAGCAAGTGTTGCCTTATTTGCGCTGGTAAATTTCCATGTAGGGGGCTCTAAAGTCATTATCGCATCTTTAGAATATTCAAATAAGGCCTTGTATTTTTCTTCTGTTTGCTTAAAATCAGTTATGTCTTTAGCATAACCTATAATTTTTAAAGATCCTGATTCACCTTTTGAAACTTCACCATATGCTTTGATTATCCTGGTTTCTTTGTCACTCCCCCGGATAATCCGGTGTTCTATATCATATGGTACGTGGTCTTTTATTGTCTTTTTAAAAGCTTCTTCTATCTTTCCCCTGTCATCAGGATGAGCAATTGGTAATAACTCGTTTTTGTAACACTCCGCTTTGTTAATTCCATGTATCTTCTGCCATTGCTCAGATACAATAATAGTTCCGCTTTCCAAATCCCATTCCCAGCTTCCCATATTGGCTAGTTTTTCACTTTGTTGTAAAAGAGATTGTTGTGTTTTAAGTTCATCATCTGATTTCTTTCTATCTGTTATATCTCTTCCGATTACTAGTACTCTTTCTTCTCCGCCTATGTTTACTTTTTGAAGAACATTTTCATGCCAAATTATTTCTCCCTTTTTTGTTTTTGAACACCACTCAAATTTTTGAGGGCCTTCAGATACAGCTTTTTTTATCCATTCAGCAGCTTCCTTTTGAGTATACGGTGGCCTGTTTACACTTAGATCTCCTACATTTAGGTTTTTAATTTCTTCTTTTGTGTATCCAAATTTATCTAAAACACATTTATTCACATCAATTATCTTGCCGTTTTTAAAGTCATGAATGAAAACAGAGTCGGTTGATGAGTTAAAGATTGTTTCATAATTTTCTTGCGACTGTTTAATTTTCTCTTCTGCTTCTTTTCTTTTTGAGATATCCCTTGCAACTACAAGAAGCACTTTTTCCTCATCAAAATCAATTATTTTTGCATTCACTTCCGTCCAAAATAAATCTCCTTTTTTGGTTTTTGCAAGCCACTCTCTAGTAACAGTCTCGCCGGAAAATACTTTTTTTGCTAATTTTTTCGTCTCAGGATTATCTAGAGAAAAAAACCCTCCTTCGCTTAATTCATCAACATGTTTTGTAAGCATCTCTTTTTTTGTATATCCATATCTTCTGCAAGCCTCTTCATTGACATCTATGATTGAAAAATCTTTCATATCATGCAAAAAAACAGCATCTGTAGATGAATCAAAAATCGTTCTAAACTTTTCTTCCGCCTTCTTTTCCTCAGTAACATCTCTTGCGATTCCTAAAACCGCACTTGGCTTTCCCTCATCATAAACAACAGATGCTGTGGTTTCAATAAAAATAATTCTGCCGTCTTTAGTTTTGGCCTTGTAAACAATGGGCTCGTCTAAAAAACCATTCTTTTTAATTTTCCTAATATACATTAATGCTTTAGGAACATCCTTTTTTACCAAAACACTAGCAAGATTAATTGAAGATAACTCTTCTTTTGTATATCCAAAAAGCTTTAATGCAGCAGGATTTGCATCAAGAATATTTCCTTTAAAATCATGTAAATATAGGCTATCAAGGGACCTATCAAATAAAGCTTGATACTTGTCATTT
Organism: uncultured Thermoplasmatales archaeon; assembly: GCA_964597365.1. Classification (GTDB taxonomy): domain Archaea; phylum Thermoplasmatota; class E2; order DHVEG-1; family DHVEG-1; genus CAZKUB01. Next base: position 14,945 of record CAZQXW010000030.1, read on the forward strand.
ATTTCTTCTAATTTTTTTCTTATATTCTTTTTCTCTGTAACATCTCTAAAGATCCCTCTTGTAGAATAGGGCTTTCCCTCTTTGAATCTGCAGCTGATTGAGCCCTGAAGATGAACTTTTTTACCATTTTTAGTTAAAAAAGTAGTTTCAATCTCATCGACACGTTCACCAGACATAATTTTTTTGAAAGCCTCTTTGCAATGCTCTACACTTTCCTTTGCAATTATATCAAACACATTAAGATTAGACACTTCTTTGTCTGAGTATCCAAGTGTTTTTTTCCAGGAAGAATTAACATATAAAAATGAACCATCAGGTTTTACAGCCTGTATTAGATCATTTGCATTTTCAAATAAATCATAGAACCTATCTTCAGAGTCTTTTAATATTTTAAAATCCTCTGAATCTCCATCTTTTGTTTTCTTCAATGAAGCAAGCTCAAGTGTTTGTTTTACAACAAAACCTGTTCTTTTCAAATCATCCTTTAAAATATAATTTGAAGCACCTTTATCTAAATAAGAAATCACCTCGTCCTCGTTTAGTTTTTCTGAAACTAAAATTATAGGTGTTTCTGGTTTTGTGTTCTTTACAATTGAAATAATTTTTGAAAGGCTCATATCAGATAGAACATAATCTGCAAGAATAATGTCACAGTTATAGTTCTGTAGATTTTCTTCAAATTCTTTTTCTGAAGAAACATGTTTTACATCAACTGTATATCCGGATTTTTTAAGATGAAGCAATATTTGATTGTAATCCTCTTCAGAAATTGCTAAAAAAAGAGCTTTAATATGTACGGCAGAGGCAAGCTCTATATCATCATCTGTAAATTTTACAGATCCTGCTTCTATTTCCTCAGAAGTATCATCAACTTTATCATTATGGCCGATAAGCTCTTGAATACTGCAATGGAGAACCCCAAGTTTCTCCTCTTCCCTTAACATTTTAACAATGTCAGGTTCATCATCCATGTAAAACACCATAACTTTATGGCTCAATAACCACCCGTTAACTCACCATCTCATCCTAGTGAAAGATAACATGCTTCTGTAATGTATTTGCATTACTAATGTATTGTATATAATTTAAGCATATATGCTTTTTGATTAATTATAAATAAAAAAAGAAAAGAGTTTATTCTCCAACAATACTTTTAACCCTTTTTAACAAATCATCAATATCAAAAGGCTTTGTAATATAATCAGAAACATTAAGCTCCTCAAGCATCTGCTTTCCTTTTTCCCTAAAAGCAGCAACAGTAAAAAAGGCGACTTTCAAATCTTTTAAATCCGTATCAGCACGAATCTCTTCACATACCTCGCGCCCACTCATCTCAGGCATAAACATGTCAAGTAAAACCAAATCCGGCTTTGCATCAGCCTTTTTAAGAAGATCAAGCGCGTCTTTTCCATTATGTGCAGACATTGTTTCGTAGCCTTCAGATTCTAAAAACTTTTTAACCATTCCAACAGTATCAACTGTATCATCAACAATCATAATCTTTTTACTCATTTCTCATCACCAATTGTTTTATCCACAATCAAAGAAATATCATTGATTGTGCTTTTTCCTAATTTTTCAATTTTCCCGACAAAAAAACCTTGCGATTCATTTGTCTTAATCAAAGAAGAAGTATCCTGTATAAAGAGGGGTATTTCAAAATCCTTTACGCCTTTTAACTCTGAAATATCATCTACTACAACACAGCGAGAGCCTTTTTCCTTTAAAATCCTGTCAAGAGCCTTCTTTATATCTTCAGGAGTGTTCTTAATACTAGTACAGTTTTGTGCAGAAGATTTCTTTCCAGAAGCATCTATAAACTGCATGGACGAAGTATCGATATTGTGAAATGCAAGCGTTTTTATAACTTCTTTATAAGGATTTTTCAAAGTAACATAACAAACATCTTTTACATCCTTTACAATCGATGCTAATTTGTCTTCATGGCTCTTTTCAGAAGTAACAATAAATGCCTGCCCAAAATCAGAAAGACCTCTTATTAGCGTTTTTAGTTTAAACATCCCTGCCATTATAAAAAATATAAACACAAGCATGAAAACATTAGCCGCAATAGAAATATCGGGAAGTATTTGATAGCTTGATAGAATAGTAAAAACTTCAAATATTATAAAAGAAACTATAGCTGCGAACAAAAGCATAAAGCCATGCCTAATATCATCTTTAGTCCTTTTTATTATGCCAAATAAAAAAATAATGGAAATTAATCCAAAAATAAAGCCGAACAGGCTAAACAATCCGTTTATGTCTGCAGATACCATGATTATTTGTTGCTAGCACTTTTGATAAATCTCTGCAAGTCTTTTACAGATACATTCAAGACCTCGCTTGACTGGCTTTTACGATCAAGCATTTTTCTAACACTATCTCGTACTGCTTCTGATCTGTTTGGATATTCTCCGATGCTTACGAGCTCATCAATTCTTTCCAACATATTTTTTGTCAGTCTTATCTGCATTGTCTCCATTTTTTAAATCACTCCTTTATTTTCTATATTTTTAAGTAATGGTACGTGCTCCCATTTGCATTACAAAGCAATTACATATAATCTATTATTGTTTTATAAAACTAACGTTTTAAAATAAATCTACTTTTTATTCTTTTCAACCACAAAACGCTTAAGGTCATTGCCAGAAACCTTGAGTTTAGAAATTCTTCTATGCTCCAACAACAAAGCAATAACTGTAACAATCAACCCACCAAGTAAAATAAATTCAATAAATCTCTGCTCTTCTTCTGTTACCTTTTCTGAAACGCTAAAAGAAATGCTTGTAAAACACTCCTCTGTACCATCAAGTGAGGTAACCGTTGCCTTTAGTATATACACTCCCTCGCTGGTATCCTCAGGTATTTTAAGATCCTCCGAAAACGAACTAAGAGTTTCAACTGCAACGGTCGTAGACTCAGTTGAAATCATCCTGTCGCTTTGAGTTAGAATCTCATAAGTAAGAACAACATCGACACGACCTTCAGCCTTTGAATTACGAATTTCAGTGATAGTATGAAAAGTATCTCCTGCAATAAAGCTGTCTCCTTCCACAATTGATACTGTCACAGCATATGTTGCCTCTATTTCAGCAGATGCAAAAGAGCAAACAAAAAAAATGGATACAACTAAAAACAACAACGAAAACTTATGATATTTTTTCTTGCATCCCTGAAACAATTTCAGTTTCACCCTCTTATTTTTTAAACAGTATTCATGCTGCTTTAATCTGTTTTTCTGATAGTATCTCATTTACGGTTTCAACAAGCTCATCATCTGAAAAAGGCTTTTTTATATAACCTGCAAGCCCTTGTACCATCAAATGGCTTTTTCTCTTTTCAGATATATCTAGGATACTTACAAAAACAACCTTTGAATCGCTTTTTTTCTCCTGTATCTTGTCAAATACTTCCCATCCGCTCATGCCCGGCATCATTATATCTAGCAATACCAAGTCAAAGTCTGAGCCGTCAATTTTTTCCAAGCATTCTCTACCACTGCGTGCAATGGTTATATCGTATCCTTCCAATTCAAGAATTTTTTTGGTAAGGCCTACCATATCCTCCTCGTCATCAACTACTAATATTTTGTTTCCCATCTTCTATCCTCCTACTAAATAAACCATATTTTGAAAACACAGTTATTTCTGTTCCTATATATTTCAGATTCATCCCATCACATTGTAATTTATAAAAATTACAAATCAATTACAAAGAATATTTTTATCGCTTAAAAGTTTTCCGTTAACTATTATCTTATCACGCTTTTATATACATATGCACCTGCATATTTACCTGAGAACAAACTTGATAAGGCAGATGAATAATTAATTACATATAAATTACATAAAAATTACGTAAACTTTGAGGGATGCATATACGTAATAAAATCGACAATAATGCAAGCATTGGATCTGCTACTCTAATTCTTTTTATAGCATCAGTACTAGTTGTAAGCGTTACCGCATCTGTTTTAATCCAAAGTTCAAATAATCTGGAGCAACAAAGCCTTAAAACTGGAAAAGACACAAAAGAAGAAGTAGCCTGCGGAGTTGGAGTATATGGTGTTATAGGCTACTGCAAATCAAACACAACCATTACAAAAATGGTTCTTAAATTAAGTCCCAGACCTGGAACCAATGGTATAGATTTATCAACTACTCATGTAAAAATTAGCGAATCACTTAACAGTTACTTGCTAGACTATGGGGGTAATTTAACTCAATTGGAAGATATAGGTGGCAATATCTTCCAATCCTCTCCCGTTTGGAACAATTCAACCGCCTCAAAATACAATATAATCGTAGTTCAAGATGAAGACAGCTCATGTATAGAAAATGACCCAATAATAAACACAGGAGACGAAGTTCTGTTAACACTTGCTATAAACACTATTTTCAATGGAACAGACGGTTTTTCAACTAGAACAGATGTATTTGGATCGGTAGTGCTGGAACAAGGAGCAAAAGGCGTATTTAGATTTAGAACTCCCCTTACTTACAAAAGCACAATAATTAATTTACTTCCCTAAATTAAATAAAAGAAAAAGACAAAAATTGTCTTTTTTATTGAATAACAGCATGCTGACCTAGTTTTTTCTCAGTTTCAGCAATGTTGAGCCTTGTTTTTAAAACAGTATCAGGATTCAGTGAAATACTATCTATTCCACATTCAACCAAGAACTCTGCAAACTCTGGAAAATCACTTGGAGCTTGACCGCATATGCCAACTTTTCTTCTAGGAGTATGAGCATGTGCTGTTTCTATCACCTGTTTTATAAGTCTTTTTACTGCATCGTTTCTCTCATCAAAAATATGTGCAACTAGATCAGAATCTCTATCAAGACCTAATGTTAACTGTGTTAAATCATTGCTTCCAATACTAAACCCGTCGAATATCTCTGCGAATTGATCGGCTACAATAACGTTACTTGGTATCTCACACATTACATAGATTTCAAGGTTGTTTTCGCCTTGAACAAGCCCAAACTCTCTCATGGTCTCTATTACTTTTTTTCCTTCAGCAGGAGTCCTGCAGAAAGGAATCATCGGCTTTATGTTAGTAAGACCCATTTCATTTCTTGCTTTCTTCAAAGCCCTGCACTCAAGACCAAAAGCAGGTTTGTATTTTTCATCATAATACCTTGAAGCACCACGCCAACCTATCATTGGATTATGCTCTTTTGGCTCATACAAAAATCCACCTGCAAGATTTGCGTATTCATTTGTTTTAAAATCACTCATACGAACGATTACATCGTTTGGATAAAAAGCAGCCGCAATCTTTGCAACACCTCTTGCAAGAGTATCTACGAAAAACTCTACTTTGTTTTCGTATCCCTTACTTTTTTCATCAATGGTTTTTATCAAATCAGCAATCTTTGGATTTTCACCAACCATTTGTTTAAGCTTATCATACTCAAGAAGAGCCAATGGATGAATTCCAATATGGCTGTTTATGACGAATTCTTCACGAGCAAGACCAACACCATCATTTGGGATTTGACCTTGCTGAAAAGCCTTCTCAGGAATTGCAGCATTCATCATAATGCGAGTCTTAGTCCTCGGGATGTTATCTATCTTCATTTTATCGACACGGAACTTTAGCATTCCATCGTAAATGCGCCCTACTCCCTCACTGCAATCAACTGTTATATTTGCTCCACTTTGAATTGCTGAAGTACCAGTTCCTGTACCAATAACACAAGGAATACCTAATTCTCTTGAAATAATTGCAGCATGACAAGTCCTTCCACCACGGTTAGTAACGATGGCTCCTGCAATCTTCATAATAGGCTCCCAATCAGGATCGGTCATATCTGTAACAAGCACTTGTCCTTTCTTGAAATTGCCTATGTCCTTTGCATCCTCAATTACATTTACCTCGCCTTGACCAATCATACTTCCGACTGCTTCGCCCTCTGCTAAAACATTACCTTTCTCCTCTAAAACATAGGTTTTAAGTGTCGCGGCATCTTTTTGCGAGTGAACAGTCTCGGGCCTTGCTTGAACAATAAAAAGCTCTCCAGTGTTACCATCTTTTGCCCATTCTATATCCATTGGTTTTTTGTAATGATCTTCAATAATGCTTGCCCATTTAGCAAGCTTTATTATTTCATCTTCGCTGATTACAAACTTGTTTCTCTCTTCCTCATTTACCTCTTTGTTTACAACGCCTTTGTCTGCATAAACCATTCTTTTTTGTTTAGCTCCAACTTTTTTCTCAAGAATCGGCTTAAAACCATCCTTTAAAGTTGGTTTGAAAACATAAAACTGATCAGGATTGACAGCACCCTGTACAACATTTTCACCAAGACCATATGCGCCTGTTATGTATATTGCGTCTTTGAACCCACTCTCAGTATCAATACTAAACATAACACCAGAGCTTGCAAGATCAGATCTGACCATTTTTTGAACGCCAACGGAGAGATAAACACTGAAATGATCAAAGCCCTTGTCAACTCTGTAAGAAATCGCACGGTTTGTAAAAAGAGATGAAAAACATTCACGAACTTTTTCTAAAAGTTCATCTTCACCACAAACGTTTAGATATGTCTCTTGCTGCCCTGCAAAAGATGCATCAGGCAAATCTTCTGCTGTGGCACTGCTTCTAACTGCAACATCGCAGTTTTTACCATAACGCTCTTCCATTCCACGGTAGTGCTTACGAATATCTTCTTCAAGCTCTGGGGGCAGCGGCGTATTTTTTATCATATTTCTTATCTTTTCACCGCGCTCTGCTATATTATGAACATCATTTGTGTCAAGATCTGCAAGTATTTCCTTTATCTTTTTGTCAACACCTGCTTTTTCCATCATGTACTTGTAAGCATATGCTGTTACTGCAAAACCAGAAGGAACGTTTACTCCTTTTTCCTTGAGTGATCGTATCATCTCTCCAAGAGATGCATTTTTTCCACCTACACTTGGGACATCATTTATGGTAAGTTCTTCAAACCATTTGTTGAATTCCTTTATCATATGGCCTCTCTCCTAAAATTATTAATTGTTAACAGAAACACACATATAAAGTCTTTTTAAAAAACGTTTGTATGAAAGACTTAGTCTTCTAAAAACACGGCAGCAGCAAGAACCGTCGTCCAAAGACCGTTTTTGTCACCACGCGCTGTTTGTGCAACGCTCTGTGTTCGAACGAATTTGCCACTCATCTTAAACTCTTGTTTTCGTTCGTCCCATGCTTTATCGGGGTCAAAATCAAGACCAAGAGTTGTTGCAAGCATGGTTGCTGCAAGGTCTTCTGTATAATCTCCTACCTTTTTACTTGCTTCACCAAAGCAATGATGCTCTGAAATATAACCGTGTTCTGACCGGTCTTTAGGTATTGCAACGCCTACTGAGGCACCAACTAATCTATTAGGCTCATTTGTTTTGTTTCTAGAAAGTACAACAAAAGTGATTTCACCGGGCTTTAGTTCTTTTACTCCTTTCTCCTTTGAAATTATCTTACATTTTGGAGGAATTATGCTAGATACTCTTACAAGATTGCATTTTTCAATTCCTGCGTTTCTTAAAGCAAGCTCAAAGGACTGCAATTCGTCTTTATGCCTTCCAACGCCTTTTGTAAAAAACACTTTTTTTGGTACCATATTTTTCCAGCATTCATAACTATTTTATAAACCTATCTATAAGGAGGCTTACTTCTTAGGAGGTTTTGAACCTTCTCCTTCTGAGCCGTCCTTGTCTGATTGCAATTTCAAAAGATCTCTCATTTGCTTCTGTATATCAACTTGTTCTTTCTGAAATGATACTTGCTCTTGCTGA
>CAZQXW010000031.1:0-21699 GCA_964597365.1 uncultured Thermoplasmatales archaeon
GCAGGCGACCGGGACGATCCTTTGAAAAAGATGCGGCTGATCCCGTTTAATGGTGCCGGCAAGGTGGAAGATCCCGAGCAGGTATGGAGGGACAAGAAAAACAAGGACACCTTTCGGAACAAGCGGGCGCAATTCTACTGGTATCTGGCCGAACGGTTCGAAAACACGTACAATGCCGTGGAAAAGGGGATTTATTCAGATCCCGAAAAACTGATCAGCCTGGAACCGGACCTTGACCTGCTTGACTCGCTCAGGGCAGAGTTATCGGCAATCAAAAGGGTGAGACGGGCCGGCGCACCGCTTTTGCAGGTGGAATCCAAGGAGGAAATGCTCAAGCGCGGGGTAAGATCCCCGAACATGGCAGATGCCCTTGTTTACTGCTTTGCCAATCCTGATCCGGTTGAAACGGTTGAGGTAAGCGTAACACCCCGAACAGCATGGAGTTGACAAATTATGCCTGAAAGTGGTAATTCTGACCAAATGAGCGATGTCCGTCCGGTAGACGAGAAGCAAAACGTCCCTGATAATGACGATCAGGAAACACGCGAAATATTCAACGAAGCCTTTCAGCGGTTTGAGGATTTATCCGGATCGGAACTTGAAAAGGACAACCGTGACCAGGCCAATGAGGACATACGCTTTGTCAATGAACCGGGGGGCATGTGGGATGATTATGCATCCGATAACTGGCAGGGCAGGCCAAAATTCGAGGTAAACCAGATCCAGCCGATGATTAACGTTGTGATCGGCTCACAGCGCGAATCGGACTTCACCAGCCGGGTGATTCCTCTTGGGAGCGGCGCGACAAAGAAGATGGCAGACATTTTCAACGGCCTTGTCCGGTCAATCAACACCCTGAGCAACTTCGATGACTGCCGGGACAACGCTTTCAGGGAATCCGTCACATGCGGTTTTGGTGGATGGTATGTGACAACCGAATGGAACGAATCAGATCCGTGGATTCAGGACATTGTTGTCAAACCGATCCGCTCAGCGGTCAACTCCGTTTACTGGGACCCTGGCTCAACGATGGAATGCAATGAGGATGCCAATTACTGCTTTGTCTGTGAATGGATGACGGAGACTGATTTTAAGGCCGCCTATCCAGATGCCTCACCAATTAACATGCCGATCAACCGTGACCTGTCCAATTCCGAATATTGGTTCCATGACGGCAAGGTGAGGGTGGCTGATTACTGGCGTAAAGTGCCGGTCAAAAAGATGATTGGTCTGTTCAAGCGTCTGGTTCCCCACGATGAGGACGAATCAAAAATGAAGCTTGAGGAACAGACATGGGAGATTGACCGCAAGACCGGCATGATACTGGATGAGGCAGCTGGCGAGGGATGGAGGCTGATCAAACAGCGGGAAATGCACTCGTACAAGATCGAGCACCGCAAAATGTGTGGAAGCGAATTTCTGGAAGGACCAAACGAATGGGCGGGCAAATATATCCCGGTCGTGCCGTTGTACGGATACCAGACATGGCTCGATGGTGCCAGACGCTATTGGGGAATGGTGCGCTTTGCCAAGGATGCCGCAAGGATCTACAATTACACATGGTCGAGCATTATCCACATCCTGGCCAAGTCGCCTAAAGATCCATACTGGATCACGCCTAAGATGTTGCAGAACAAGAACCATGCACAGGCGTTGCAGAACATGGCGGTCAATGACAACCCGTTTTACATGATCACCCCTGATCCGGATGTTCCCGGAGGTCTGCCGGCACGCTCGGGAGGGCCACAGTTTCCGCAGGCCATGTCAGGAGTGCTGGTTGAGGCACAGCAGAATGTGCAGAGAGTCACCGGGAAATTCTCATCCAGTCAGGGTGACAATGAGATGGACCAGTCCGGAAGGGCGGTCATTGCCTTGCAAAGACAGGGAGACCTGGGAACATTCTCGCTGATCGACAACCTTGCCAAATCAATTCGCAGGCACACGGAAATTCTGATAGACCTGATTCCTCGCATTTATGACACGGAGCGGCAGGTGCGGATCACCCAGTCAGACGGCAGCACACGGTTGATCCAGCTGGCACCGGATGGCACGATCGATGTTGGGGGCGAAACTGTTACCGTAAATACGGAATTCAACGATGAGCAGACCGGCGAAAAGGTGCTGGTCGTGGACCTTAATCAGGGCCGATATGATGTGTCCGAGGAAGTGGGAGCGTCCTACTCATCCAAGAGGCAGGAGGCAATGACCGCTCTACAGACAATGGCACAGAGCAACGCGCAGATCGGGATGCTGGTCATGGATGAGATTCTCAAGATGATGGATTTCTCCGGTACAGAAGAGGCAATCAAGCGGGTGCAAAAATACATGGTCAACATGGGATTGCGTGAACCGACCGAGGAAGAGATCAAGGAGGCGCAAAAAAAGGCTCAGGAGGCCGGACCGCAACAGCCATCCATCGAGGAACAAATTGCCCTGCAAAAGGCACAGGCAGAACTGGAAAAGATGGCCCTTGAGAACGACAAGCTTGAAATTGACAACCAGTCAAAACAGATTGAGATGCAGCTAAAGCAGCTTGAGGCACAAATCAAGCAGCAGGAATCAATCGGCAATGCCGCGAAAACCGAGAAAACCCTGGCCGAAACGGAAAAGACCGAGGCACAGACAAAGCAGATTGTAAGGGAGACGCAGACGGTCGATCAGGGATAAGTTTTGACAATTACCACAAACACACACTAAAACAACGACAACATATGTCCGACACAGCGACAATTGATCCCGATAACAAGGTGGATTCCAAGGAAGAGTCAGAAGACAAACTGCCAGCAGGCTTTGTCGAGGACTACTCCGAGGAAGAACCTGACGAGTCCACGGGAACTCAAAAAGCAGAAACGGAGGACGGCCAGCCGAAAAGTGCCGATAAAGAAGGGGAAGACGTCGAGCCCGACAATACTGACGATGCCAAAGAAGATGATGAGGACGAAACCGAACAGGAACAGGCGAAGGAATCTGAACAGGATGACGAAACCGACACCGGTGAGGAAGAATCCGAACAGCAGAAGGCTGAGCGTATGCAGAAGGCGATTGCCGCTCAAGCATACGAGAACCGCGAGCTGAAACGCAGGCTCAAGGAACTGGAAAGCGCAAATAAGCAATCCGACAGCAAAGAGGATGTCAGTGACCAATCCGGGCGGCAAAACGCCTTGGATGGCAAGCAGGAGGGCTCAGACGGGCCTCCCCGAATGCCAAGGATGGATGATGACGGCATTGAATACGATGAGGACAAATACGCGCAGGCGATGGACAAGTACCATAAAAGCGCACAGGAGTACTATCATCGTGAGCAGCAGAAAAGCGAAAAGCAGAAGGAACAGGAGAGGAAGATCCAGGAGAAGGTTAACACCTTCACCAGGGCATCGAACGAACTTTCCGCAAATGATCCTGAATATGCAAAGCTTGTCGCTGCCAGTGCCAGCATTCAATTTGCCCCGGCTGTTTCCAATGCCATTCTGGATTCCTCTGATCCTGCGAAGTTACATCGAGAAGTATTGTCCGACCCCGAGCGGCTGGACAGACTCAATTCAATGGAACCACTTTCAGCCATGCGAGAACTGATAAAGCTTGAACTCGGTCTCGGAGATGGTGAAGCACCTAAGCAGCAACCAAAAGAGAAGACCGTGTCCAAAGCACCCGCACCGGTCAAGGTTGCCAAGGGAGCCTCACCAAAGGACTCCGGAACGCCTGCCGGGTATAAAGAAGACTATTAACTCGCATAAAAAATGGCTAACAATCTAACAAGTAACATTACCCGTAAAGTATTACGGAAGTTTCTGCCTATGCTGGTGAACGACTGCGTTTCTGCAAAATCCGTCAATCGCCAGATCATAGCAGACCGGGATTTCAATCCCTCCAGTGGGGATACGGTCGACGTAAAGCGTCCACACCAGTATCGCTCTGTTCGCACCTCGGACGGTGACGTCTCAGGAGAAACCGTCAACGACTTCATTGCCGGCAAGGCAAGCGCGGTTGTGCAGGATTACATCACGGTGGAAATCGAGGCAAACAACCTCGAACGGGCAATCAAGCTCGACCAGATCGACGAGATATTAAAACCTGCCGCACAGCGCATTGTCACCACGCTCGAAACCAGTTTGAACCAGTTCATGCTGCGATATTCCGCGCACCAGCTAGGCACAGCCGCCACACGGTTGACCGCATGGAGCGAAGTGGCAAAGGTCGATGCGTTCTGTCATGCATTCGGTTTTCCAACTGACGGCATGGTCATGGCACAGATGAGCCCGTTTGATGTGGCAAACCTTGCCGATGTGCAGGCCGGCCAGTTCAACAACAACCAGAATGCGGTTGCCTGGGAAATGGCGCAGCTGACAAAGAATATTGGGGGAATCAATTATTTCCGTTCCAATTCCTTGAAGACGCACACCAATGGGGCATACGGAACGAAGTCGCTGACGCTGGGGGCAACACCGACACAGACTTACGTTGCTGCCAAGGACACGTACCAGACGACTCTTGTCATCAACAACCTTCCCGCAAGCACCACCGGCGCATTGAAGGCCGGGGACGTGCTGCAGGTTTACACAGCCGGCAGTGGTTGGCTGCAACAGCAGACCAAGGAAGCCCTGTACGGTGAAAAGGGCGATGAGGTACTATACACGGCAACAGTCAACGCTGACGCGGATTCCGATTCAAGCGGTGTGGCAACTGTGGTTGTCAACGGTCCTGCGATCTATGAGGCAACCGGCCAGTACAACACGATTGCAAGTGCTCTTGCTTCCGGTGATTCAGTCCGTGTGATCAGTGGCTCAGCCGGGACCAGTAACACCCCTAATATGTTCTACCACAAGGACGCATTCGGTCTTGCAACGGTACGCCTGCCACGGCTGGAGGGTGGAGTCGAATCCAGTTCCGCCAGTTATGAAGGCATCTCCGTTCGTGTATCACGATACGCCAACGGCCAGACGAACAAACAGTCATACAGGTTTGACCTGTTGCCTGCGTTCGCCAGCTTCAATCCACTTCTGGCAGGCCGCTTCTTCGGTGGCGATACACCTGGCCAGTCTTAATCATAATATTCTCTATCAGGGATAAGGGGGTTTTAATCCCCCTGTCCCTTTTTATGCGATGACTGCCGGGCAATTAATCACAAACGCTTTCAGAAAGCTTGGGATACGCACAAGCGAAAGCACCCTCACGACCGCCGAAAAGGAAGATGCCATTGAGGACTTGAACAACATGATGCGCTCTCTTGAGGCACGATCAATTCCGCTTGGCTGGACACCGGTTAGCGGCATCGATGACGAGATCACAACCCCGGACTGGTCGTATCATTTTCTTTATCTGACGCTCGCTATCCACATGGCACCCGATTACGGGAAGGAACCATCAAGAATTGTCTACGCGGCTGCTGACAGGGCATACAAGGACGTTCTGGACCACATTGTCGAGGTCCCGATGGTTGCACTTCCACCAGACATGCCGGTAGGATCAGGCAGTCAGGGCATAGGACAAAGCCGGTCCGACAGGCGGTTTGTCGGGGACCAGGCAAGCGAGGACATTTTAACCGGGGACGGATCGGGCTTGCTGGATGAGACGGCCACGCCTCTGACAAGGAACACATCAGGAGAAACGTAAAATGAGTTACGGGCTATATTCAACCGGCCAGAAAGAGCCGAACCTAACAAGAAACACATCACTTTCCACAAGCGATTACATACGAATTGTCTCGAACGGTTTGAGCCGGCTCATTTCTGTCAGTGATATGGTCACGTCACTGGCCAGCCTGCTCACCACGTCCCTTGTCGCTGTAAACAAGTACCGGCTGGTTACGTCATCGACGATTGTCACCACATCAGATGAGGTTGTGGCGGTGGATTCGACATCCGGCAATCTTGCGGTTACGCTGCCCAATGCGGCTGACGCATGGACCGCCTCCAACAGCACAGGCCAGTCATTTATCATTAAGAAATTCGCGGCTGATGCAAACAACGTGACAATTTCAGGGACAGCCGGTCAGACTATTGACGGTGACACAACGTATGTTCTTTCCGGAGTTTCCCGGCCATTTGTGCGGGTACAGTCAACCGGTTCCTCATGGGTGATTATCGGATAATGAAAAATGGCAAGAATTCCCCTTAAAGTTGGCACAGGTGCTTATGAGTCATCGAGCAAACCGCTTGCGGCTCAGGAGTGCGTCAATTTGTTTCCAAAGATACCGGAGACAGAAGGGGCATTGACACCGGAATCACTTTTTTTCTCACCGGGTGTAAGCAGCGTTGCCACGGCTGGGGATGGGCCGGGGCGCGGCGGCATTGTTCATGATGATGTGCTTTATGTTGTTTCTGGAGGACAGCTTTACAAGGTCGCTACGGACTGGACAACGACCGCATTAGGAGCCATTTCCGGATCAGGCCGGTGTTTCATGGTTAGCAATGGCAAGACAATCGCCATACAAGTACCTGGATCAGACGGCTACTGGTACGATACCACAAACGGACTACAATCGATTGCATCCGGCCCGGACGGGGCCACCTATCAAAGTTTTCAGGCACAGGACGGAGGCGTTCTGGCAGTCACCACCAAGGACGGATATTTTATCTTCTGTACACGCTTTGAGGCTTTTCTTTCCAATCTGGTGACAGACAATGAGGGTCGAGGGTTCCCGGATCTTTCCTTTTTCACATCCGAGATTAAACCCGATTACAATGTCCGGGTCGCAAACGTTCGCAATGAGTTGTATGTGGTGGGAACCGATACGATCGAATTGTTCCAGAATACCGGGGCAGGGGAATCGCAACCCTTCCAGCGGATTCAGAGTGCCACGGTCGACAAGGGACTGGCGGCAAGGTTTGCATGGACCGAGCACCTGGACGAATATGTCTTTATCGGGGGCGGGGTACAGGAGAAGCGTTCCATCTTTCGGGGTTCCCCAAAAGGGGCAACCAAGATTTCCACGAGCGCAATTGACCTGATTGTGAACAGCTATACCGATGCGGAAATTGCCGATGCATACGCTTTTTCATATCAGGAGGAAGGCAACTTTTTTGTGGGTTTTACTATCAAGGACAAGACGATAGTATATGATTCCACTTCCTCAGTGCTTGCCGGGCGACCGATATGGCACACCAGGGCAAGCCGGGGAACCGCACTCGGGCAATGGCGGGTAAACAATGTCATTGATGCATACGGGGTGAATGTGGTGCAGGACGCAGTTGATGGTCGTCTTGGCATACTTTCGCGGGATTATGAAACCGAGTACACGGTAAAAATTGATAAAAGGTTTTCGGGTCAGTACCTCAGCAACCAATCTGCACCATTAATTATTAACGAGATTGAAGCGAGGTGCGACACCCCGAACCTTTCCACGGATGATCAGACGATCAAGCTGGAGGCATCCTTTGATGGAGGCAACACGTTCAGGGATTTCGGTTCTGTGAGCGTTGGCGAAGTTGGCAGTTATACCATCCGGCAGATATGGCGGCGAATCGGCAGGGTGCCCTACCAGGTTGTTTTCCGCTTGAGCATGACCGATAATCAGGACGGAACCAATATTCTGCAGATGTTTGCGGAAGCGGAAGGGGGAAGCAAATGGCTTTAAAAGCATTTCAACCGCCTGACTCAATTCCGGTCGATCAAAGGTTGCCGAACGGGACAAAGGGTGTGCATCCTCGCTGGTCCACCTTTTTTAATTTACTTACGAGCAACAGCAACAATGCGGATGACGGTATTGAGGAAATTAAGAATGCATTGTATGCGAATATCCTGCCGGCACTGTCAAACCTGCGTGGCAAGATCATTCATCTGTACACGTACATTTACCGCAGGCCGGTTTTATCTGTCAGTGTGGACACACAGTTGCAGCAAATTGATTCCGGTGCTGACGTGGACGCATCAGCAGCTGCCGTGGCAATCACCCTGCCGGATGCCACAAAGGTCAAGACACGCAAATACTGGGTGCGCAAATCAGACAGCAGTACAAACACAGTGACAGTGGACACCCTGCTTGCCCAGACCATCAACGGCGACACAAGTGCCGTTATTTCATTTCAAAACACAGCTGTTGCCTTTCGGTCAGATGGCGCAAACTGGATTATAAGCTGATGTTTTTTGTTGATAAAATAGGAGTGCTTTTCAACAAGAGCGGAACCCCTACCGAGGTTGCCGACACAGATCCATTCCCGGTAAGCCCATATTTCAAGAAGTATGGATCGATTACAGAAATCACTGACAGCGAGCCGTTGCCGGTTGTCATCAATACTGAGAACCCAAGCGGGGATGCATTTGGCCGGTTAAGGGTTTCCCAGGCACTGACACTTTTTGATTCAAAGCAGATCCATTCCACCTATGAAACATTTTTCTGGGATGAAAAGTTCGCTTCCGGAGGGGGAACCGGATCCACATACCGGACCAACGAGGCATCAACGCGCCTGAGTGTTTCCGCAACAACCGCAGGCAGCCGGATACGGCAAACCCTGCAACGCTTCAATTACCAGCCGGGCAAGGGCCACCGGATTATTTTAACGTGCGCAAACCTGCTTACTTCCACCGGCAACACAAAAGGCTTCGGATACGGTGACGACAAGAACGGGTTGTTTTTACTTGAGGAAGCCGGCCAGCTTAAATTCCGGCGCAGGACCTATGTTACCGGATCGGCAGTGGACAATGACACGGATATATCAAAGACGCTGCCAAGCGGAACTGTGATCGATACGAGCAAGGACATAATCCTCGACATTGATTTTGAATGGCTGGGTGTGGGCCGCATCAGGGCCGGGTTTATCGACAATGGAGTGGTGGAATACTTTCACACGGAAACGGGAACAAACACGCTCAATGTTGTCATTTTATCCACTCCAAATCTTCCAATCCGCTATTGGATAGAAAACGATGGCACTGGAGACGCTGACACATTTGATTGCATTTGCTCAACGGTACAGAGCGAGGGTGGGCAGGAAAAGACCGGCATATTGCAGCACGCGGATTCCGGCACGATCACCGGGCTGACCTCCGGCAGTGTATATGCCATGCTAGGTTTGCGGTTGAAAACCGATCATCTGGATATTGTGTCACTGATGGAAAAGGTTTCCATTTTGTGTTCCACCAACAATGACTTGGCCAAATGGTCATTGATATTCAACCCGACAGTTGCCGGGACATTCACCTACTCAGACAAGACAAATTCGGCCTTACAGGTGGCAACAGGCGCATCTTCCAACACCGTGACGGGAGGATATACAGTTGATGGCGAGTTCTTTGAAACAGTATTCCCATCAAACACATCCCTTCTTAATGCAAAGTGGCTTGGATCAGATATAGACGGGACAACACCGGATGAGCTGGTCTTGGCATGTGAACCGATCACGGCCAACATTGATGCAAGGGCCTGTGCCACATGGAGGGAGTTAATCTGATGGCAGCAAAATACGCAGTTAAAGCACTTACCGGAAGCCTGATACCCGATTCCGAGGATTTGCAATACACGGTCCCGGCCACGCTGGACCGGATTGCGATCAATGCCTGCCGTATTGTCAACACATCGGGCGCGGCGGTTGATCTTGATTTGTGGATTGTGCCAAAAGGCGGCAGCACAGCTGACCAGTACAAGGCTTACGTGACGCGCCAGATCCCCAAGCAGGCAACCGTCAATCTGGATGAAATCATCCAAGAAGCTATGGACGAGGGTGATATGATCTATGCAAAGGCATCGACAACCAACGTATTGACCATCACCCTGACAATAACAACCTTTCCAGCGATAAATTAGGACATAAACATTTAATGGAGATAACGAAATGAGTGAAGGAATAAAAATAGCAAACAGCGGATCGGTTGAATTCAGGGTCATTCCGGGAAATCAATATGCGGTCAGGGTGTCGCTTCTAAGCGGTTCTGAGACGCTTACACTGGCAAGCGTCCTTGGCAGCGATGAAAGCACAATCAGCTCTTACACCACAAGTGATGAGGAAATTGTGATGGCTTCAACTGACAAATGGAAGGCTTCTGTTTCCAATGGCGGGGCAGGGGAATTTGAGATTCTACTAAGCAAGGTAAAGGTGTAGTACGTGGATAGTCCTAAAACAGTCGAGAATGCCCCTGAGAGGGGTTTTGATGAGAAACACGGTAAATCTATCGAGTCTTCCATTCCAACGCCTCTACAGGAAAAAACCCACCATATTATTCTTGAGATATGTGCGGATTGTCCTGATGCGGCGGCATACATTTTCTCGCTGTTCAACCTTGCCATGACATGGGACCACATCGAGGACGATGATCCTCTTGACAAGGACATGGCAGGACGGGCATTTGAGGCAGTCGTGACACAGTGGCCGGCAAACACATTTTTCATTCAGCATTCGGCAATTTTGAGCGTGGTGAATGCAAACTGCCTGTCAGCATGGAAAGCGACCAATGAGAAGAAAAGCCCGAAAATCAAGGCACTGGATGTGTTTTGCGAAACGGTCTGTGCTGTTTGCTTTATTCTTCACGGATATGAAGGGGTGGAAAAATGGATGCCCGAGTACCGGGAATTGATATGGAAAATCTGTGTTGAGGACGATTTAAAGGACGGAGGAAAATTATAATGCCAGATCCAGTAACAGCAATTATAGCAGGTGTGGGAACTGTCGGGGGAGCCTTTCTTCAAAAGGAAGGTGTGGAGGATGCCGCGCAATCACAGCAGGAGGGAATTGAAACAAGCATAGAGGCACAACTGCAGGCACAGCGTGAAGCACAGGATTTTCTTCGTGAGCAGTACGGCATCACAAAAGAGATGCTTGACCCGTTCATCGAGGGTGCAGCACCGGCGTTTCAGCAACAGCTTGCCCTGGTCGGCGCAAAGGGACCGGAGGCGGAACAGGCGGCAACAGAAAACCTGTTGTCATCTCCCACGGCGAAGTGGCTGCAGGAAACCGGGGAAGGGGCAATTGACCGCAGGGCATCAGCAACCGGCCAACTCGGCGGAAGTGAGCGATTGCGGCAAATAAGCCGGTTCAACCAGAATCTTGCATCCCAATTGATGGGACAGCGGTTCAACCAGCTTGGAGCATTGACCGGAGTCGGTTTGAATGCTGCGTCAGCATTGTCCGGGGTAGGACAGGGAACAGCGGCAGGGCAGGCTAACATTGCACAACAGACCGGAGCCAACCTTGGCAACCTTGCCCTGCAAAGCGGCCAAGTCGGGGCAAATCTAGCACAACAAAAAGGAGGTATTTACGGCGGGCTGTTCACTGATCTTGCAGGGGGTGCGCTCGGTTACATGGGGGCACCAAAGACGTACGGGCTTGGCGGCGGCGGATATGGCACAGTGATTCCCGGTTCCAATTTTTCAATGTACACTCCACCCGGTGGATGATAATAGAGGGTAAGAAGATGGCTAACGGATATTTACAGAACATTCTGGGAACAGCGGAGGCGGTACGCGGATACGGTGAACGTGCGGCAGCTGCCCCATTGCAAATGGAGGCACAAAAACAACAGCTCATGATGGGCCGGCAGAAGGCACAGCAGGCACTTGAGGAACTTCGCAACAGCAAAAGGATGCAGACGTTGCTAACCTATGACAGTTTACCGGATGAACAGAAGCCCGCATTTGTCATGGACACGGTCCGTGAAATGCAGATGCGTGGTGAAGACACAACCGGCATGGACAAGATTATCAATATGCCATTGCCTCAGCAGAAGGCATTTGTCAAAGCGACCATAGACGCGGCCCAGAGAATGGGACAGCTGGAACCCGAAGGAGGAACAGCAACAGCCCCGAGTGCGGTCCGTGAATACCAGTTTTTCCAGACGCTGACACCGGAAGAAAAGGAAACCTTTTTAAAGATAAAACGGTCCACCCCAAGCGCAAAGCTCGTCGAGGTAGGAGGCCGAAAGGGTGTAATGGATGCCGGCGGGAACGTTCAATATCTGACAACGGTCGAGGAAGAAACAAAGGCGGCGGCAGGCATGGAGGCAGCTACAACCGAGGCGGCAGAAACCACAAAGGCAGAAATTAAGCGGGAAGAATCCGCTCCTGCAAGACAGGCCGCTGCACAAAAGACAATAGCTGAAATTGATACAATGATGCGTAAAATCGGACAGGCGCAAGAAGGGGCAACACCGCTTTCGACCGGTTTAGGATCTTATTCCGCGTTTATTCGCGGAACACCGGCCTTTGTTTTGAATGAAGACCTTGAAACCATAAGGAACAACCTTTCCAACCAGGCATTGATGCAAATGCGTTTGTCATCTCCTACCGGTGGCGGTGTCGGTCAGGTTACAGAAAGGGAATGGACCCGATTGGGGACACTTGTTGCTTCACTTGCTCAAGGGCTTCCTGATGACGTTCTAAAGCGCAACCTTGAAGAAATTTACGGTTATATTGATAAGTGGAGAAAATCCGTTATTAATGCAAGGGGGCAGGATCTTATGAAAGACGGCATGACGCAGCAGGAGGCTTTGCAACAAATACGAAGGGAATTCGGAAGTGGCCAATGATACACAGTACATTGATTTCGCATCACAGCTGAACCAGCAGCCGCCGGTTCCTGAACAGGAGGAAGCCGGATACATTGATTTTGCGGCTCAACTTGCCCCATCTCAGCAAGAAGCTGCACCACAAGAGGCCGCACCACAAATGCAGGAAAGGGAGCCGGTCCAGACCTATTCATCAACTTTTGGCCGTGTCCCTGAATATCAGAAAGGCGAGGCAACGGCTGTCAAAAAGGCAATCACCGGTGAGGACAGGCAGACAGAAGAGACGCGCACATTGCCAAGAACAGGAGCGGTTTATAAGTGGTATGAGGCACTGGAACCGGAATCGGTTGCAATTTTCAAGGCGATCGCAACTTCCTCCAATGAGGACGAATTTGCCAAAACGCTTGAATCGTCCATTCCTGGCGCAACATCCAGACGCGATGAGAAAGGCAACATGATTGTCAATATACCCGGAAAGGGCGAAAGCGTTGTCAATCCTCCCGGGCTGGATTTTACCGACATGCTGAAATTCGGGTTTGAGGCAGCAAAGTTTACTCCGGCATTCAGATGGATGGGCGGAATCGGCAAGGCTCTCGGGGTCGGTAAGGTTGGATCAACGGCAATGCAAGCGGCTGGTGCCGGGGGAACGCAACTTGCAACTGAACTGGCATCCGAGGAAACCGATTTAGGCGAGGCAGGATTGGCCGCAGTGCTTGGTGGTGTGGCTGAGTCTGCCGCACCAATTATAAAGGGCGTGTGGCAAAGGCTTTCACCGGCAGGGAGACAGCAGCTTTTAAGGGCAAAGACTATAGATGAAATCCGCAAATTGGGGATTACGGACCAGCGAGAACTGGTTGCCTTGCAAAAGCTGGTCAACAAGACACGGTCAGCAAAAAAGGGGGTAAGAAAAGCAACCGGGGTCGATGTTCCCGTATTCCGGGCGCAGGCAACCGGCTTACCGAGCGATCTTTTGATGCAAAGATTCCTCAATCAACTCGACCCTACTGCAAGAAAATCCCTGCAGGCATTAAGGAATCAAAACGAGGCGGCCTTTGACGCAACCGTGAAGATGCTTAACACAATTGCACCGGAGGAAACCATCGAGGTAGCAGGAAGGCAGATAAGGGATGCCTCAAAGGCGGCGATTCAAGCAAGGAAACTTGCACGAGAGCAGATTACTTCACCCATGTACAATGCGGCAAGGGAAGCATCCAAAGAAAACCCGATACTGTTGCCCGACTTTATCAACCGCGTTTCAAAAAGGGTAAAGGATCTTGATGAGGCAGAAAAGCTTCGTGGTGTGATGTCAGACTTTCTGGGAAGGGTTCGCAGGGCAAAGGGCGATCTTGGAAAGCTGCAACGGGCAAAATTCTACCTGGATGACAAGCTATCAGGTATGGGCGAAACGGCACTGGCAAACCACGATAAGCGGATCATACGTGATTTAAAGGAGGAATTTCTCAATGAAATAGAGAAAAAATCCCCGCTTTTTATTGAAGCGAATGAAGAATTTGCAAGATTGTCCGGTCCAGTGAGTGAACTGCAGGACATGGCAATAGGGAAAACGGCTCGTTTGACAGACGACCAGCTCGACTCGGCATCAAGGGCATTCTTTGACCGTAACGCAACACCTGGAACAATTGAAAAGGCACGCAGTGTCATTCTCAAGCAACCCGGTGGAAAGGAAGCATGGAGTCAGATTATTCGAAGAGAGCTTTACAACCGTATTTCCGGTTTGGAGTCCCTTGTTGCAGAACAAGGAATTGAAAGTGTTTCCAATTTACCGGGGAAGCTGCGATCCGCCATATTTGGCAACCCTAATCAACGGAAAGTGTTGATGAGGGCAGTAGATCCAGACACACGCAAAAACCTTTTATGGCTGGAGGAAGTCCTTACATCAGCAGCGTCAGGAAGGGCGGCAGGAAGCCCCACAAGTCCGTTTAACGTGATTAAGGACAAGCTGATAGGCAGGCTCAAGGTGGCAAGGGAGGCTCTCAGGTCGCCATTGTCAACGGTTGCTGGAGTGGGCGAGGAAACGATGTTCAACCGCAATGCAAAGGCCATTGCTGATATTATGTATGATACAAGATGGCTGGACCGCATGAGCAAAATCCGGGCATTTGACCCGCAATCGGAACGGGCAGGAGAATCATTGAGAAAACTTATCGAAGCGGCGGCAAAGGCAACCCCTCAAGCCGCAAGGCAAACAATTCAACCACAGACGGAGAACCAGCAGAATGAGCAGTAAAGTTGTCGATACCAGAATATCCGATCAAAGAATACATTCTTTTGAAACAACAGATGATTTAATCAGTTACATAAATAATTCTGGTCAATATCTTTTGGAGGATTCAGTAGACGAAACCTTTTTCAACACTCAATTTAAGGATTCCAACAAAGTTTCCGGATCAGGCGTGATTGGCTGGCAGCTGGTCGACAACAGCGGCGGGGTGTATACTGATAATGGAGGAACAATCCGAACCATAGGAACCAACGAGTATGCTATTGTTGCCAAAAATGCCTCCAATGGCCCGTTGAACGCAAAGGTGTTTGGTTTTGCTGAATCTGCCACATCATCGAGCAACAAGACTAGTTTAACATTGGCAATAGCAGCACTTCCGGTGGGCGGAGGGGAAATCTATATTCCCGCAGGAACATATCTTTGCCACGAAGTGGATATTCCTGATTACGTGACCATTACTGGCGAAGGATCTCCCAACGCGAGAAAAACCTCAACTTTTGCAAATGCTCCCGTACAAACAACGCTTAGCGTGACAACGGGATCTTACGGACTGAAGGTCCTTTCTGCTCCCGACAACGGGTTTTCCCGGATTAAGAATATCCGGGTTTCAGGGTATGCCGGTGATGTGACGGGCATTATTATTTCAAGTTATGATGTGCATCTGGACAATGTGGCTGTTTACGGGTTCACTTCCGGAATCGGGGTCAAAATGTCCAGTAATTTCCGGGTTAACCACAAACTGGATATTCAGGGATGCGGATTGGGGTTGTGGGTAAACGACTCCTGTAATGCTGTTGGGTTTGAATATCTCAAGGTGGAAAACTGCACAATGGGCGTATACATTCGCAACAGTGACAGTGTCGGGTTTTTCAATGCGGTTATCGAAGGCAACGGAGCCGGCAAGGACGGCACAAGTTTTCCATCAACAGGTCTGATCACGCTTTCATCCACCATTCTTACCGACTTTGGATGGGCCACGCAGGCAGACGCGGAAGGGGGCATTTTTACGATTGGCGGATCAGCAACATTTATTGCGTTGTACATGGAGGCAAATTCCTCCTGCCTGATGTATGCCGGACTCCAATCAGTTATAAACATTCAGGGAGGTTATATTAACGACAATGTGGGATCTCCCTCCGTCTTGCCGGATTACATAATTAAGGGTAATCGCGCAAGATCGATCACTTTTGAGGGAATGTATGTAAGCACTGACAACACCCGCACAACTGCTCTTTTTGATATTAACACGGACAGGGCACACACAATAGGCAGGGGCTGCTTCTTTTTTGACGCGGGTTCATTATACACCGGGACAATGTATGTGGACACTGCCAACGGGTTTTTAAACAAGTACACAAAATCTTTGCTGTACAATCCGGATGGCAGCATAGCGGTTGAGGATGACACTGCTTACAGTCCCGGTTCCTACCGGACATCGATAACACTCACATCCTCACAGATTAAATCCCTTAACTCCACACCCGTCACATTGATAGAAAGTCCGGAGGGGGATAAATCCATTAAAGTGAATTCTATTTTTGCCAGAATCACCTTTGGAAGTGCTGCTTATGTGGGAGCTGGTGCAATGGAGTTCAGGTACACGAACGGATCAGGCGACAAGGTTTGTGCCGATATGTCCAATGCGTTTATTACCAACGGGTCAACCACTTACCGGCAGTGCAAAGGAACCCTCGGCAATGATGTTGGGGATTACCGGGACGAAAAAATTGTTGCCACTTCAACAACCGATTTCACCGATGGGGACAGCACGATCACGCTTGATATTGCCTATGAAATAGTGGACACATTTACCAAGGTCGTGACATTAAGCTCAGCTGATATATTGTCGCTGAACACTACCCCGGTAGAAATTATTGCCAATCCGGGAGCATCTACAAAATCTATTCAGGTGCTTTCGCTGACTGCTGAACTTGATTTTAATTCTGCCGCTTATGTAGGCGGTGGGGTGTTGCAATTCAGGTACGACAACGCTGCCGGGACGAAGGCCACTGCCGATATTGCGAACAGTTTTATCATCAGCGGCACAGATGCCACAGCAACGGCGGCACCGGTTGAGACGGAATTGGCCACAACAGTGAACAGGGAGCTTCTCGCACTTATATCAAGTTCTGATCCGACAACCGGGGATTCGCCAATCGATATTACAATTGAGTATCTTATTCTGGATGGGGCTGAGTCATGATAATTAAGCAGATAAATAGTGGTGTTGTTTCTCCAATTGTCACGACGGTTGAGGGGTACGATCCTGATGCAAAGGATTGGTTTAACAGGGTGGAATCAGCCGGCGGCAGTTTTGATCTTACAGGCACGGTCAGCGGTTATACCGGATTGTACACAAAAACCACATGGAGTGATGCCATATCCGTCATGAAAGGCCGTTCAGATGGGGGAGTGCTCGGATCTTATCCGTATACCGGATTAAATCTTTGGAATAAAGCAGTTGAGTTATATCCAATTGCCGGCCTGACCTTTGGGGGAATTCTTCAAAAGCTTAAATATACTACCAACCCAATTATCACAAACGTTGATTTTGCTTCCGGTGACTATGTCCCGGCGGGCGCGAATGCTGGTTTGACGGACGGAAGCGGGAAACGGTTG
Source organism: uncultured Thermoplasmatales archaeon (assembly GCA_964597365.1). Lineage (GTDB taxonomy): Archaea > Thermoplasmatota > E2 > DHVEG-1 > DHVEG-1 > CAZKUB01. Next base: position 17,294 of record CAZQXW010000031.1, read on the forward strand.
AATCTTAATTTCGAAACGGATGCAGTCTCCGAAATCAGTATGATAATGAGCCTGCAAACCCATACAAACACTTCCAACGGGCGTTTAATGGGCAGATATCAAGCCGGTGGAAATGAATTAAGGTTTTATTCAAATGCAGCTCAGGCCGTGTTGTTTAAAGGACGCACAACTTCTGCTTTATCCGGGACGGGGCCTGGAATATGGATAGGAACAACCAAGGCCAATGAACAGGAATTGTATAAAAACGGAAGCAACGTTGACAGCGGCACGGAGGCTGCAGGAGGATTGGAAAGCGGCACCTCATGGGGACTTGGCATTCTTGGGCTTACCGGAGACACTACCATGCGTCAGTCCTTTGAGGGATACGCACAACATCTTAGCGTTACTGAAGCAGCGGCATTATCCTGGATTTTAAACGCAGTGGCGACACGGTTTGGATTCAATACATACAGCAATTAAAAGAAGTGGCAGAATGAAGATGATAAATGATTTTAAGAAACTGTTCACCAACAAGACCACCTTGCAAAAGGTAGTTTTTGTGGTTTTTGTGGTAGGCGCACTGGCCTTTTTAATCTCAACAATCAAAGGATAAATCATGAAAAAGCTGATAATGGTAATAATCGCGCTGGCACTGGCCGGATGCACAACGGACTCGACGTTTCTTGAAAAGCGTCCTGATGAACTGCCCAATTACACATTTCAAAAGGTTGACGGTGAAATGCTGGCAGTACAACGGGCAAGCGGGGAACGCATTGTCGTTACCAAGGACGAATACAGGCTTTTGCGCAAACTTCCTTCCGATGTGGCTGAGGCTGCTGTGAAGCAAATGTTTGCCAAGCGTGACAGGGTTACAAGTGAATGACCGGTCTTATCACAATGCTTGTCAGTACGATGGGCGCGACCGGCATGGGGTCGCTGCTAAAGATTGTGGGCGGGCTTGTGGACAAGTGGGCATCGGCAAGCGAGGCGCGCGAAAAACGTGAACTTGCCAGGGAGTTGCAGCTAAGGGATGCGGATATTGAATTTCAAAAGGCGGTTTTTGGCGATAGCGAAGCTGGCACTTATGCCCGTGGCACTCGCAGGATTCTTGCTCTTATCGGGATGCTCAACCTTGCCACCATTTCAATCCTCTGCACCCTCTTCCCGAGTGTCCATCTCATCACCTTCACACCACCAGCAAACCGGGCAAACATTAAAATCCTGTGGGGGCTTTTCGACTTCCCTCTCGACTCAGCGACCACTGTGGTCGTTACAACCGGGCATATGGCACTCGCGACCGTCACCATTCTTGCAGCCATTGTCGGATTTTATTTTACGCCTGGTGGAAAAAAATAAACAGAAATGATGGATGACCAATTATTCCAATTCCTTTTAGCCATTCTGATAATTCTTTTAGGCGGGGTGGGAACGCTGATTCTGCTTTACTGGAAAAGCTCGAACAAGAGGCTGGATGAGCAGATTGTCTGGATGAGAAACCTTGATGACAAGCTCAACAAGCATGGGGAGTCGCTGACGCGGGTAGAGGTTCGGCTTGAGCACTACGACGAATTAAAGAAAAAGCAGGACCACGACCACAAGGAGCTGCGTGAAATGAGCAAGGCACTGGACCGAATGAATTCGCGTTTGGACACGCTTGAAACAAAGGTTTCCGGAATTGCCCAGTTTTGCAGGGATGCACACGGGAACGGGTTGAGGGGTAATGAATAAGGGTTAATAATATGAAAAGTGATATTAATAGTCCAATTACAAAATTAATTAAAAGTCCGATAAAGAAAACCGACCCCGCACCATCCTACGATGCTGACGCGCTAGCGCATTTCACTGCTGTTGAAGCAGCTGGTGGGTCGTTTGATATTGATGGTACTTATACAGAGGCAAATAACAAACAGGCCTACTCGGACTTCATTGCTGGACTCAAAACAGCTTCACTGTGGAGTAACGTAGAGAACCTTATCATCCATCCCGGCAAGACCTTTGAAGGTCAGTTAAAAGCTGTGGTCGGCAGTGATCTGGTAAACACGAACTTTGTTTCTGGCGACCTTACTCCTGCGGGTGTCGGGGCTGGTATGACTTCTGGTACACTTAAACAGTTTACCCTCGGAGATAATGAGGCGTGGAACTTAGATTTTTCTATACTGTATTACTTTACTTACATTGGCCCCTCAGCATCACGTGCAGATATACAGGGTACAAGTGTGTATGACGGTGAGGAATTTTATGATCGGGATCAGTATATTAAATTAGGGTCTGCAAACGGTCTTGCCACATCAAATAACCCAGCAACAGAAAATGATGATGTAGAAGCAGCCTTTAACGCTGCTGATTTTACTGAAGGGCATTTTATTCTGACGGCGAGTGCTGGTGCAAATTTGTCCATGATACTTTATGATAATGGTGGTGTACTGGATACTGGAACAGGAAATCTGGCCCCAGCAATGTCAGTTCCATATCTAGATGGCTCTAGCTCTTATCCTATAACTTCAGCCATGCGGCTGCGTTTTGATAAGCAACTCAGTGTTGCTGAAATTGATACCGTCAAGGGTTTGGTTGAGTCCTTGATGGATTCCCTTGGCTGCAATGTAACTCCCGCATAATGACGACTCACAGGCCACACAATGCCATTTCCAGGACAAACCGGGCATCTACCTCATCATGGGAACCGAAAGCCACTGAGGGCCATTTCATAGCCGCTGCCTCAATCATCTTTTCCTTGTTCGCATTTCCCTTGCCTGTGGCAAACTTCTTGATTGCAGGCTGGGTATAGGCGATGACCGGGATCTCATAATAGGCACAGTTTGCCAGCATGATGCCGCGAAACCCCGAATACATATTCATGGCATACTGCCTCATCCCGTATCCCATCACTTCCTCGTAAGCGACTGTCTCGGGCTTGTAAAAGCGAATCATCAGACGAAACCATTTCTGGAACTGGATGAACTTTTCTCCCGGATGGTCATCGGCAATTGTCTTGCGTCCCTTTTTAATTGTGAATGCCTGATCCCCCGATTCAATCACCGCGTTCACGGAAACGGCCCATCCGGTGTTGGAACCAAGATCAAGCGCAAGAATTTTTGTGTTGTTGTTCATTTGTTCTTCTGTGGTCCTATCTGCAGTGTCATGTCTGAAAACAGCAATCCAATCACATGCGGTTTCTTTTGCCGTGGCTGGTCCTTCAGTTGCGGTTGCGCCACTGGTACAACCTCGCGCATTGGTTCAACATAGAACATACCCCGTTGCCACTTGTAGCAGTTTGCCCCGTTTAGGTTTGGCAGTTTCTGGTGCAGTGCTCCGTTTGCCCGAAACCACGTGTTGACCGGAAGATCCCTGAAGCGGATCTTGTCCTTGTTTTCTTTCATCAGGGCCACATTCATTTATCGTAATAAATCTGTGCAACCAGTGTCCCCAAATAATCGGGCTTCCACACTGTTGCATCCAGATAGCGGTTGTTGCTGCCCATCGTCTTGACGGCCTTCCCGTTGCGGGCAAGGACACTGTGTATCACCGGGCCGCTTGCGCCTTGATAGGCAATCACAAAGCCGGGCTCAACCTTTGCCCATTCATCGACAATCACGATATACGCGCAATGACTGATCCCGTATGCCATTGAGTTCGATCCCCGGTCAATCAGATGGTACTCTCCTCCACGGTTCAGGGCCACGATCCGCGCAACCTGTCTTGCCTCATCCTTAGACAGGTGTGACCGGTATTGCGTGTTGTCAGGCGATTCAGGAAGTCCGGCACACCCGCACATTAACACAACAAACATGAACGCAATAAACATCAAGAGGCTGTACAGGATTAGCGATAAAAGTCGTCCTGCCTTCATTGTTCACCCTCCAACGGCTTGCAGATTTTGCAGGGCCTTGCTCCCAGTTCCTTGATCCACAGTTCGATATTCAAAATCTCAAGCGTGCATGTATCGCAATCATAGTACCGGCACCAGGGCGCGTGAATGATAAGGCTATCTGAGTTCACATGATAATAGAAATCCATCGGTTGCCATTTCTTTGTCAGTTTGACATGGATCTCCTTTACCCGCTTTGGCACAGTTTTTCCGTTGATGACGATCGTCCTGGTGTTGTGGTAAACAGGCGTTTCCTCCCTTACAACAACCTTCCAGTATCCAAGCTCCCCGTCCTTGGGCATTTCCCCTGTGTGGTTGTCCTCGACAACAATCACACGTGGTTTCTGTTCTTTTAGTTCCTGCAGCCATTCGGGTGGCCCGGCAAGTGCGCTGAAAGGGAGGATAAGCAATAATATCAGGTATTTCATTTCGTTACTTCCTTAATTTTCTCGTATGTTCTCAATGATCCAAAAGATGCGGCCATTCCAAGGATTGTAATTAACTGCATCGTTTCCGCTTTCGGAAAGTCTGATGATTTCACCCCATACTTTACAAGGATAAA